>JARRKF010000167.1:0-5816 GCA_037388405.1 Ignavibacteriaceae bacterium
TCGATTGAGGTGAGCGTGTACATTTCCATTCCACCCCAGCTTTTCGAAAGACATGAATATAAAATTTTCATGAGAATTGACTAATAAATTTTCTTTAATTCTGCGTTTTTAAAATAATGAAGAAGTATCTCATCAAAATTATAACCTTTCTCAGCCATTACTGCAGCACCAATCTGACACATTCCAACACCATGTCCCCAACCAGCGCCGTAGAAAATAAATTTATCTGGAATATTCTCTTTAGATTTTTGAACAATAAAAGCGGAGCTATACAAATGTGACTTTGATAATATTCTTCTTATTTCGAGTTCCTTACCAACTGTTAACGTCTTCTTTGTACCAACTATTTTTAACTTAACTAATCGTGCAGAATATCCTCTTTCAACTGGAATCAGATCAATGATGTTTCCAAAGTCAATCCCACTTTTTTCTCTTATAATGGAAGACAATTCTTCCTGTGAATAGTCAACTCTCCATCTGAAAAAATCTTTTGTTTCCCGGTCGTAATCAACTAATATATGTGAAAGGATTTTTGAATCATTAGTACTGCAGAAAGCAGGAGGACTTCCTTTAATCCATTTTTCCGAATTCTCTTCGTAAGAAAAATCGAGTGAATAATTCTCTGGTTCAAATTTATAGTCAACAACAGGTATCAGATAAGGATGTCTGACAGATTCCCAAACATTCTCAAAAGATTCTGTTACACCACCGCAACACTTAGAATACCGCGCATCGCAAACTTCACCACCACTAAGCAAAACTATGCCTCTCGTTTGCTCAACAGCAGTAAAAGAAGCTTCCGAAATTATTTTTGTTACACCCTGAAATCTCTGGCAATGGTCATCGGCACAAACATCGAAGAATTCATGTTCTTCTCTATCGTACCATTTTATTAACTCATCTTTAAACTCTAATGAGGTTTCATGAACTTCTTTAGTTTCTTTTAAACCTTTTGATCTTGAAATCTGAGCCAGCACCCAGCTTCTGGCAATTACAGCCTGAGCTTTCAAAAGTTCAACTGAACTCTTTGCGCTCATCTCAGAAGAAATAACACTTGATAAATATCTCTCAACCGGAATATGGTTTATAGCAATAATTTCATCGCCGGCTCTTTTTAACAACAGTGAATAAATAAATCTTTGCTTCTCTTTCCGCTCCCAATGAAATTTATTTCCGATAATTACATCCCTTAGAAGAAAAGACTCAGAGACAGGATCTGTAGGTATAAATTCAATTTCATTCATTACCTCGAGTTTGTGCTTATTGCTCTTACAGATAATCATTCCGTCTTTTAATTCAACGGTAAAAACTCCGCTGAAAGATTCTTTGAATCCATACACGCTAAAATCACCATACAGCTCAAACTTTATCTTTTTGTCTGTTAGAATTCCAACTTTGATTACTGGTTCTTCTCTTGGTAACATATCAATAATTAAGAGATGAAAGAATAAAATTTATTATTATTCAAAACAAAATATAATGAATAGTTTCTTTTGATAAATTGCGGACCTTAGTTTATGATCCGCTTTATTGCTATTTTCAACATATATTATTGAATAAAATCAAGCAGAAAATAATGAAGAGTATACCAAAAGAAAATGTTTCAATAATTGGTTTTCCGATGGATCTCGGAGCCGATCGTCGAGGTGTTGATATGGGTCCCTCCGCACTCAGAATTGCAGGATTGCAAAGTAAACTGGAGAATCTCGGATACAAAGTTGAAGATACGGGGGATATCAAAATTGAAATAATGGAAAGACAAAAAATAAAGAACCCCAAATTGAAGTATCTTGATGAAATTATAAAAACATCCAAGAAACTTGCTGAAAAGGTTGAAAAGGTACTGGATAATGGTTACTTTCCATTATGTATCGGTGGCGATCATTCGATGGCTCTGGGAACTATAACGGGTATATCTTCGTATTGTCAAAAGAAAAAGTTAAAGCTTGGTGTAATATGGATTGATGCACACAGCGATATGAATACTGACGAAACTAGTCCTACAGGAAATATTCACGGAATGCCGCTGGCTGCTTTGTTAGGATTAGGTTGTGAGGAGCTGGTAAACTTTTTAGACTTCTCTCCAAAAATTTTACCACAAAATTGTGCTTTGATTGGAATCAGAAGTGTGGATGAAGCAGAAAAGTTAAACATTAACAAACTAAAAGTGCCTATTTTTACGATGAATAATATTGATAAGATTGGAATACACAGGATAATTGCAAAAGTGTTAAAACAGTTTCGTGAAAAAGTTGATCATATTCATATTAGTTTTGACGTTGATAGCGTTGATCCAAACGTAGCACCGGGAGTTGGGACTCCTGTTCCCGGCGGACTAAGTTACAGGGAAGCTCATCTTTTGATGGAAATTATTGCCGAATGCGGTTGTATGTCTTCTCTGGAAATAGCAGAAGTAAACCCAATCCTGGATCAGAAAAATCAAAGTGCTGTATTTACAGCAGAATTAGTTGCATCAAGCATGGGACAACGAATAATATGATAAAGATAAATGACATCTCTCTTGTAATATTAATTTTTGCTTTTTTGTTAATCTTACTTTCATTCTTAAACATACTTTCAACAAGTTTTTCAGATATTTTATCTTATTTAATGATAGCTGTTGGACTAATCCTCGTTTACAGTGAAATAATTCGTCAAAACAGGGTTTTAATTTTTCTGGGTTCTATAATTTTTATGGTCGGAATATTTTTTCTGATCACCGAAAACTTTTACGTAGAGCTAAATCCAAGCATGAGCGTACCAATCATATTAATATTTGCAGGCTCAGGTTTGCTCGTATTACATACAACAACTTCAACTAAAAATATTTTTTTAATCGCCTCTGTAATTCTTTTATCTGTTGGCTTAACACTTTTGCTTGTTGGCAGCCATTGGAAAGTTGGATTATTTATTAATTCGATACTACCGGTAATTAACTATATCTGGCCCGTAGTTTTAGTGGTTATAATTATTATTCTACTGCTTCGAATAAAATAAATAATAATTTTAGAATGATGGGTTTATTATTTAATAAAGAATAGCAACAAAATTAAAATCAGTGCTGAAGCAAAGAATATTATACTCAGTAATCTGTTATTCTTAACATCAGTTTTAATTTTTTCTAATTCGGGTCTTATGCCAGATTTAATAAATTCTCTCATAATCTTTTCAACAGCTTCTTTATCCAATCCCGGCTTAGATATAATTGTCTCTTTATTTTCTGGCTCTTGAATTACAACTTCGGATTCAGTTTTTACAGGAATATCCTTAACTGATTTATCATCAACTTTGTCAACTAGTGGTTTTTCCTCTTCAACAAAGTTAATTTCCTCTTCCACTATAGGCTCCGGAGGTTTTTCTTCTAAAGTTTCTTCAACAACTGATGCTATGGGAACTTCTTTTGGCTTTTTAGCATCCAGCTTTGCTTTTATTTCATCCCTTATATTATAAAGCTTCATCGCTGTTTTGTCTTTTAGTTCGCTATCGGGATAATTAACATCGAGTGAAGAGGGTAACAAAGAAACCAGATTCTGATAATCAGCAAGTTCCTTCCAGGGAAAATTTTCCTCAGACTCTTTCATCATTCTAAGATTTTCACTGTCTTTTTCATTTAAACAGCCCAATACTTCGAGCTTAATCAGTTCTATTCCTTTTTTCTTTTCCATAATTTCTACTTAACCTCTGATAGTTTTTGCATCAGATTTCCTATTGCAACCTGCAATTTAGATTTAACAGTAACTACAGGAATTTTAAGCTTTGCTGCTATTTCATCCTCCTGCATACCTCCATAGTAACTTAGTTCCAAAACATACCTTTGTGCATCAGTTAAACTATTAATTGCAGCTTCTATTTTTTCTTTTTTTGCAGCGACTTCGCCTAAATCAATCGCTTGCATCTCCGGAGAAAGCTTTGGAATTATCTTTACTTTTTCATATTCATCATTATAATCTGGTAAATTTTTCTCTTGACGCCTATTTAATACATCAATTGCTTTATTACGGGCAAGCATTATTAACCAGGTATAAACGTTTTTAATATTGAAATCAAACTGGTCTATATTTTTCCAGATTATTACAAAGACATCAGAAAGTATTTCTTCTGCAGTTTCTTTATCGTTAACAATAAGTATTCCTTCAATTGTTAATTATCTAAAGATTTAAACTAAAATTATTAAGGCAAAGAAGCAATTTATAGTAATAAAAATTTGTGGTCTTTTAATTGGAAGATTAATGTTTAATGGAAGATATATTTTTATTCCGGAATAGAATAAGAATAAAAGGTAACTGAATTTCTGTAACTTGAAAACCTTTACAATTTAAATATAATTGGAATTGTTACCTGAACTTTAATCGGTTTACCACGTTGGGTGCCGGGACTAAACTTTGTCTTTACAATTGCATCCAGTGCTGCTTCATCACAACCGCCCCCCAGCCCTTTAACAACTTCTGCTTTTATTACATCCCCATTCTCATCAACATAAGCTCTTACATAAACTTTACCTTCAAGTCCAGCACGTTTTGCTATTTCAGGATATTCTATTTTTTTCTGAATTTCTGCAATTCCACCGATAGGTTCTGGCATTTCTTCAACTGCGACAAAATAAACAGGCTCTTTTTCTATCGCTGTTATTTCTTCTCTTGGAGGATTTGTTAATTCCTTGATTTCTTTTTTCTCTTCCGAAGGAACTTCTAATGTTGGTTCAATCAAAGGTATTTTTATCTCCTCAGGGGGTTTGGGGATTATTGTTTTTTCAGGAACTATATCACTACTTGCAAGTTGTTTTTCATCTTTTTCTTTTGTGAGAATTTTTTCAGGAATTTCTTCTGGAACTTTTTCTGTAACATCCCCCGGTAATTGTTCTGCTACGGTCACCTCAATAAGACTATCAGTTTGCAACTTTTCTACAACAGGAGGAAGTATAACTTTTGGTTTAAAACTTTCTGTGGCGACTTTGACTGTTTCATCATCGCTTTTCAAATAGAAAAAACCAAAAAGTACCACCGACACCATAAAAACAATGCTTGCAGCTAAGATATACTTTCTAAACCCTTGTGATTTTCTTGTATAATTCTTATTGGAAATCTCATCTAATTCAAAATTAGATTCGAAGCTATTATCCCCGAAAACAGGTTTGTGCTTAGATACGGGAATAAATCCTTCTTTATCTAAAGGTAATACCTCTTCTAATTGTTTTTCCTCTTTTGCTCCATTTATCTCTTTCGTTTCCTGAATTTCCGTTTGCGGAGGATTTAATTTTTTATGATCATTTTTATTTTTAGATATAATATTTCTAACAGGTTCAAAACTTACCAGTTCTACACCCGGTCCTAAAATATTCGATTTTACGACTTTATCCTTAGAATCAGAAACAGAATCCATTTTCTTTAAGAATGATTCCTTAATTTTTTCTGAAGGTGTTTCAGTTGAAAGTACGGATGGCATAAGTGAAATTTTGTTTTGAAAATCAGCAAGTACATTCCAAGGAAAGTTTTCTTCAGTTTGCTGTAAAATCTTTAGTTCCTCTTGTTCCTGTTCATTTGTACTTCCTGCTGCCTGAAGTAATATAAGCTCTGTTACTCTTTTCTTATCCATTTCTTACCAAATTAATTTGTATGATTTAACTTTAATAAAAGCGATAACTTCCATTATTTTACCAGTTGTTTGTTCCCCTTTTTGCATCCGTCTTTAGATCTAACGGGTCACAAATCATATTAAGCCGGATGCAAAAAGGGGAACAAACAACTGGTAAAATAATGGAAGTTATCGCTTTTATTAAAGTTAAATCATACAAATTAATTTGGTAAGAAATGGATAAG
>JARRKF010000168.1:0-4113 GCA_037388405.1 Ignavibacteriaceae bacterium
GAATCCAACTGGGTATTACTTTAACAATAGTGGTGAGGATTATATAGGCGTTGATGAAAACACTACAGTTAATGAAAATATGATTGTTTATTACTGGAATGGGACAAGTTGGGTAGAGACAATTAACGAAACAATTTCTGATACCTGGCATGGTGGTTTAGCTTTTTCGATTGATGATGCTGTAATCAGCGGTTCAATTATACAAGTAGTAACATCACAAGGCAGTGTTACTTGGGGGTTATACCTTGTTGTGATTCCCTGATCTTTAATTATTAATTGACAATTTCAAGATAGGGAGAAAGTATTTACTTTCTCCCTGAAATATTTTAAAAGAATTATTTCATCTTCATCATGTTTGGCATATCCATCTTTGTAAATCCTGCAGGAACTTTGAAGAGCGCATCGTCAACATCACCTTTAACAATATTTTTCAACTCCATTACCATATTTTGATTCTCACCGGATACAACTTTTATTGGATATTCGATTTCAGAGGATTGCCAATAGGTGGTTACCGGACTTCCATCTGCAATCACCTGAAATTTTTCACACTCGTAACCATTTACAGTTTCTTTTCCTAAAGATTTGGTTTCATATTTTTGTTTCTGAGCTTCCAAACTCTGGAAAACATCATTTTGCATACTTTTCATATCATCACTCTTCATTTCCATATACATTTTTTGTGATGGCATAAAAACTCTTGTTAATTTTTCTTTAGTATTTACCACAACAAACATTTGTTGTCCACCTTCTTCCATATCCATTCTGTAATAAGGACTTTCATAAGAAAGCTTACTTGTTCTTGAAACATCACCTTCGGTGGTAACCATATCGGCAGTGAATTGAGCAAACGAAGTGCTGCTAAATAACATAAGTAAAATTATTGCAGCAAGGTTTTTAAAAGTTAATATTCTCATTGCATTCCTCCTTTGTTTATTTAAATATTTGATTTGAATATGATGAAAGAAAAATCTAATTGTAAATATATCAGACTATATGAAAATCTCAACTTTTATTTGTTCATTTTTTCATTTTGAATTTGTTAATGCAAAACACTTGACGATTGTAAAATTTATTTTATTGGATACAGAACAATTAAAAATAATTTATGCCGAATCTAATTTGTTAATTCAAATAATCAAAAATATTGTTAAGGTATATGTTGGAGAGGATGAGGGATGAACTTATTTTTTAATATTTTAATCTCGAAGAGCGCTGATATTAAATCTCCTGTATTCGTTATCGCTAAGATCTTTAAAGTTATAATGAATGTATCTTTCTTCTTTCAATTTTTCTAGTTCAAACCACTTGTAACGAATTTGCTTAAATCCCAATATTCGTAGGTCGTTTACAACAGTAACATGAAAATTCTCAAGAGCCTTTCTTTTCATAAAGCTATCGTGAGTGAAAACAATTACTTTATTTCTTTCATCGTTAAGTATTGTAATTTTATAACCCTGGGATTTTAGCCTATTACCTAAGTATTCACCAAAATATTTTCTTATTTCTGGTAGTGTTCTTATTTGTTGTATGATAGCCAAATCTCTAACTTCATTCTGCATCAGGAGAACATCTTTATCTTCATCACTAATTGCATCATACCTTGGAACGAAATCATACCAGTAATTTAAATCAACCACTGTGTTCTTTGCTATTTCCCAGTTATTTACTTCTTTGTCGTAATTGCTAACCGTATTGTAGATGTTTTTTAATTCTTGAAAGTACTCGGATTTTTTTGAAGGTGAAAAACTTGAGATGGTAACACCTATTAATACTACTATCAAAAAAGCTAATGATACCGAGACAAGAAAACGATTTCTTTCAAATAAATTCATGTTATTTATAGATCATATTTTGCATTTTAGATTACAAATGGCGCACTATTTATGCCAAATACATTTTCAAAGAATTCAAAAGAAATCAAAAAGAAAACTGTCAATTTTTGTAATTTTTACAAAAAACAACGTTTTGAGATAAGAATTGATTTACAATTAACTTTTTTATCTTAAATGAAACGACACTTTTAGTAAGTGAAAATTAATTTTTTGGATAGCTGAATGAAACTGGGAAATTTTTCAGTTGGTGGGGAAACTATTAAAATCTTATTATATTGAATTGTGAAAATTTCATTACTAAATCTAATAATTTTAATTTCCTTCAGCCTTTTTACCCGTTTAAGCGCTCAGTATGTTCCTACCTCACCTTATATCCTAAATCCAAATCTAGCCATAGGATATGCTGATAGTTGTGCAAATTTCTGGCTTCAAACCTGGGATACTACACGAGCTGGTTTCTTTACTAATATTAATAAAGATGGAAGTGTAATAACTGGTTGGGGCACTAATAAAAATATGCTTACACAGTCTCGCAACGCTTATGGATTAGTGCGTGCTTATATGCTAACAGGTGATACAACTTACCTTGGATATGCTAAACGAGCTTTAAATTGGATGTATGATCACGCTTGGGATATTACTTATGGAGGTTGGTTTCAGGATTTGGATATTAATGGTAACCCGATTTATCCTAACGGCGATAAAACAGCTTTTTACCAGCATTATGCTCTACTTGGAGTTATAGCCTATTTTGAAGCGACAAGAGATACGCTTGCACTTTATTGGTTGAATAAAGGATACGAGCACCTTGAAAATTATTATTGGGATTCTAGACCTTTATATCATGGTTATTACGACAAAACAAACTATAGTAATCAAGTAGCATCAGATAAAAGTTTTAATGCAACTGTTGATGCTATAACAACTCATCTGCTGTATTTATATCTTATGACAAAAGATGAAGTGTACAAAACAAGGCTGCAGGAAATTGCCGAAGAAATTAAAGAACACCTTGTCAGCAGTATGCCTCAGCAAGCTATTGGTTTTGTTGAAATGTACGACTCGGACTGGAACTGGAACAATAATGAAACAATGACAATTATGGGTCATGTTCTTAAAACAGGATGGTGCTTAGCTAGAATTAATCAACTATTTCGGGATACTAGTTATGTAAGTGCAGCAAGGTATTTAATTGATGATGTCTGGCAGAATGGATATGATCATGATTTTGGCGGACCTTATAAAGATTTTAACAGAGTAACAGGACAAATGCTTTTATGGGGATTGCAGGATTCGACAAAAGCCTGGTGGCAGATGGAACAAGCTATTGTTGCAGGATTTGAAATGTATGATATTACTAGGGAAACTTGGTATTTACAGATGGCGGATGAAACCATTAAATTTTTTATGAATTATTTTGTTGATCATCAATACGGAGAAATATATGCAGATAGAACACGCTATGGTGGATTTGCATGGAATGAAGCAAAAGGTAATTCAGGCAAGGCAGGCTATCACTCAATAGAAACAGGTTATTACACATATTTATACGGAAATCTTTTTTACACTTATCAGCCAGTAGTTCTCAATTATAATTTTGAACCTTCACAATCTGAAAGAGAACTTTTAATGACGCCGCTGGCTATAGTAGATAGTAATTTAATTATTACAAATGTTTTACTAAATGGACAATCATATGCTGACTATAATTCGGTTGAGCGCATACTTCATCTTCCCGCTGGTGTCGGTGGCCATTTTGAAATAACTTACGAAAGGCAAAATATTAACAGCTTAGCCGAACCTTTGGCTTCAGTTGAAGGTTTTAAGCTCAGTCAGAATTATCCCAATCCCTTTAACCCGAGTACAAAAATAAAATTCGCAATTTCTTCGAATGTCATTGCGAGCGGAGCGAAGCAATCTCAATTCGTTACTCTAAAAATTTATGATATTCTTGGCAACTTAATTGCAACACTTGTTAACGAAGAAAAGTCATCTGGTGAATATGAAGTTGTGTTTAATGGAGCTGGTTTATCCAGCGGGATTTATTTTTATCAATTGCAAGCCGGTTCATTCGTAGAAACTAAGAAGATGATTCTCCTGCGATAAATCTTAGGCAGTAGAGTTTTGCTGAAATAAAATTCTTCTGTCATTCTGAGTCCCGAATGGATGAAGAATCTCAAAATAGAATCTAGAGACTCTTCACTTCGTTCAGAGTGACAACTAGAAAAGTCCCCTCCTCACTTGTGAGAGCTTGTCCCGAACTTGATTCGGGAAGGGG
>JARRKF010000169.1:0-6631 GCA_037388405.1 Ignavibacteriaceae bacterium
CAAAACGGTTGGAAGCAATTATGTTGAAGTTGAAAAACAATGGGTTGCTTGAACAATTAGTTGATGTTAAATCCCGTTCTGCAACAAAAGATGAGATAACGCTGTGTCATACACAAAAGTATTTTGATTACTTGAGAGAATTCACTGAGCAAGGTGGTGGTTATCTTGATCCCGATACATATTCTAATGAATATTCATTTAAAGCCGCATCAATTGCTGTTGGAACTTCAATAGATCTTACAAAAGCTGTTATCAATGCAGAACTAAAAAATGGATTTGCTCTGCTTCGTCCCCCTGGGCATCATGCACTAAGCAACAGATCAATGGGATTTTGTTTGTTTGGAAATATTTCAATTGCAGCAAAGGTATCTTTGCAACATCCTGAAATTAAAAAAATAGTTATAGTTGATTTCGACGTTCATCACGGAAACGGCACACAGGCAATAGTTGGCGCAGATCCAAATATACTTTTCATTTCAACTCATCAATATCCTTTTTATCCGGGAACCGGAAGCATTAGGGAAATTGGAAGTGGTGAAGCTGAAGGAACTATTATCAATATCCCTTTGCAAACTGGTGTTGGTGATAACAGTTTTAAATTAATTTATGAAGAAATAGTACTTTCTGCGTTACAAAGGTTTAAACCTGACCTGGTTTTAGTTTCTGCAGGTTACGATGCACATCGTAATGATCCTTTGGCAAATCTTAATTTAAGCCTAATGGGATTCAATTTAATTTCGAGAGTATTAATAGAGACTGCAGAAGAAATTTGTTCAGGAAAAATAGTTAATGGATATTGATTCTATTGACGATCCGCTTCCGTTGCTGGATTTTCAGGAACCAGATGTTTCAAAATTGATTAATGAGTTAAAGCAGATTCATCAGCTTTGAAGAAGAGAACAGCTTTCAAATGATGCTGAAGTTATTGGATTAATTCAAAATCTTATTGTCATTACAAATTTACAAATCTCTTTGTCTTCTTTTTATTTTATATCACACCACTAATCATTTCCAATAGTTTTGTTAAAGTGAGATGTAATTATTCAGAATGTTAATTATTTTTGATAAGTCATTTTTGAATAATCATTAAAAATATTTTATGAAATCCTTTCTTTCCTTTATAATAATTATTTCGCTGAGTTCTTTACTCTCTTATTGTGGTGACACAAAAAGTAAATCATCTTTAAATAAAAAGCTTTCTTATGAAATTGTAAAATATCATAAAATGTCTTCGGGATGTGATAGTGTTAAAAATGAAAATTGTGCAGAAATTAAAATTGAATTTCCCCAAATCAAGTTTCCCGAAAATAAGGTAGTAGAAGAAAAAATTAATCAATCCATAACAACACTTTTCTCACAGGATATACTTGGAGGTACTGAATCACAGAATTTTGATTCTCTGATGAATGGATTCATACAAGATTATGAGTCGTTCAAAAAAGAATTTCCGGACTCTCCACAGTCGTGGTCTATTGAAAGAACCGGAGAGGTAAAACTAAATAAAGGCAATATTTTTTCGATAGATTATACAGAGTATGCTTATACAGGAGGCGCACATCCGAATACTTTTGTTTCATTTAAAAATTTTAATCTTAATAATGGAGAAGAAATAACACTTGATGAATTAATAGCTCCAGACAAGCAAGAAAAACTAACAGCAATTGCTGAAAGTGAATTCAGAAAATTGAAACAGCTGAAACCGGAAGATGATCTTGGCAAAGCGGGATATTGGTTTGAAGATAATAAATTTAGTCTGAATGATAATTTCCTGATTACAAATAGTGCATTAGTTTTTTATTATAATAACTACGAGATCACTGCATATGCTTTTGGTCCTACAGAACTAACGATTCCATATTCTGGAATCAAGCCGCTCATAAATAATGAAAGTTTATTAGAGAATCTGATTAAATAAGTCCATGTGAGTCAGATTTATTATATTGTTTTTGTAAAAAAGAGTCTATAATTAGAAAAAATAAAAAATATTTTATGAGATAGTTGAATGATTTGTCCCGTATGCAAAGAACCAATGGTAGTATTAGAGCTTGATCAGGTTGAGATAGATTTTTGTGCAAACTGTGGTGGTATCTGGCTTGATTTAGGAGAACTGGAACTTCTTCTGGAAAGCAAAACTGAGAGAGAAAAACTTATGTCATCATTTAAAGAAGATACTTCCACTAAAGAAAAAAGTTATCCATGTCCCATTTGCGGTAAAAGAATGAGTAAAATTTTGGTTGGCGAAAATGAGAAGGTCCTGGTTGATAAATGCAGAAAGGAACACGGAATCTGGTTTGATAAAGGTGAGCTAAATTCTGTAATTGAGAACGCTTCAGAAAATAAAGGAAGTAAAGTAATTAATCATTTGAAACAGATGTTTAAAAATTCTGTAGACAGCAAATAAAATTTTGAATAATAAATACAACTTTAATAAAGGAGGAAATAAATGGTTGGAGTAATCATCCTGCTGGTAATAGTAGCTGCAATTGTTCTTTTTATTATTTCAATGTACAATTCTCTAATCCAGCTGAGAAACAGAGTTAAAAATGCTTGGTCACAAATTGATGTGCAGTTAAAAAGACGTCATGATTTAATACCAAACCTTATAGAAACAGTGAGAGGGTATATGAAGCATGAGCGTGAAATAATGGAAAACATTACCAAGTACCGTAGCCAGGCTATGGATGCCAAACCAAGCATATAACGATCAGGTTCTTTTTTATAACAACAAGATACAGATGTTTCCATCCAACATTATTGCGGGAATGTTCAATTTTAAAGAGGAAGAATTTTTTGAAGTTGAAGATGAAAAAGAAAGAGCAGTACCAAAAGTTGATTTTACAAGTTGATTTATTATCAGTAAAAATATTTTTTTATTTATTCATACAATCGCGCATTGATGTTCGGAGCTGATAAATAATGTGGGAACTAATTCAGTCTAACAGACGTAAGTCGCTCGTTCTTTTTATTTCACTTGGAATAACATTATTGCTGCTTGGCTATTTTTTCGGTGGTGCTTACTATCCTGATGGTGGGGGTTATATAGGAATTTTCTTTGCCCTGATTATTTGGGGAATTCTTTCCTTAATTAGTTATTTCAGTGGAAGTAAAATTCTTTTAGCTGTAAGTGGTGCAAAAGAAGTTACAAAAGAAGTTCATCCACAACTTTTTAACGTTGTTGAAGAAATGAAAATCTCTGCGGGACTTCCTAAAATGCCAAGAATATTTATCATAAATGATGCAGCACCAAATGCTTTTGCAACAGGGATTAAACCTGAAGACAGTGCAGTTGCTGTGACTGCTGGTCTGCTGGCAAGATTGAACAGAGATGAACTGCAAGGTGTTATCGCTCACGAAGTATCACATATAGTGAACCGTGATATTTTGTTTATGACCTTTGCCGGAATAATGCTTGGTAGTATAGTCCTTATATCAGAGGTATTTTTACGCAGCCTTTGGTTTAGTGGTGGTGGAAGATATAGTTCAAGATCATCGAAGAGTAGCGGACAAGGTCAAGTAATTATTATGGTAGTTGCAATAGTCTTTGCCATTCTTGCACCACTACTTGCTCAGCTTCTTTATTTTGCAATTTCCAGGCGACGTGAATATTTAGCCGATGCTTCCGCTGTCCGTTTTACCAGATATCCAGAAGGATTAGCATCTGCATTAGAAAAGATCTCAGATAATACAATTGATTTGAAAACTGCAAATAAAGTTACTGCCCCGATGTACATTGTCAATCCTCTTAAACCGAAAGGACAGAAGCTTTCTGATTTAACAAGCACTCATCCGCCAATTTCTGAAAGGATAAGAATATTAAGAAGCATTGCTGGTGGTGCTAATTATGTAAACTATCAAAACGCATTTGATAAAGTTAAGAGAAGTCAAACTAAAATTATACCCGGTTCAGGATTAGCTGATACTAGTGTATTAGGATTAAAGGCAATAGTTCCGGGTTCAGCAGCTATAGGACTCGAGAAGGAAACCAAACGAGAGATGGGGGATATTATGATGAAGGTTAATGATTATTCTTTTGTCAATTGTGTTTGTGGATTAAAGATAAAAATCCCACCTGATTTTAGTAAAAATGAAATTACTTGTCCGAGATGCGGAAGAGTTCATCAGATTAATTAATTCAGATTCACTCTTATTAAATTCTTTACCTTCCTATCAAAAAAATATGTTTACCAAATTAGAAACTGTGTTTAACTCTTAATAGTTGACTATTTAAAATTCTCAATATTGCTAACTGAATTTTTGCAATTTTTCACATGTAAGGAATGATTTGTACTTGTCAACTAATTATCCCTTCATATCCCCCAAAATAAATGTTTTAAGCACTTTTACGTAATAAAAATTATTACTTATTAGCAAATAAATGGTACGATTTTGCCCATATAATATTGTATTCATTAGATGAAATCTTTAAAGGATGGGGCAATATGGGAAGTATAAATCGTCGCAATTTTCTAAAAACCATGGGAGTAGTTGGTGCAACTGTTTCCGGCTTACCTACAAAAAAACTTTTAGCAGAATCTAGAATTGAGCTTTCCGAAGATCGGATGGGAGTTCTTGTTGATACCACAGTTTGCATCGGTTGTAGAAGATGTGAATGGGCGTGTAAGAAAGCTCATAATTTACCTGCAGGAAATATCGAGAGTTACAGCGACGAAACTGTTTTTGCTCAAATGCGGCGGCCAGGTAATGATGGTTATACAAAAGTTAACCGGTATGAAAACAACTGGGATTTCAATAAACCTACCAATGTAAAAGTTCAGTGTATGCATTGCGATAAACCTGCCTGTGTTTCTGCGTGTATTGTTGGAGCGTTCTCGAAAAAAGAAAATGGGGCAGTTGTTTGGGATACCGACAAATGTATAGGTTGCAGATATTGTATGGTAGCCTGTCCATTCCAGATTCCAACTTTCGAATACGATAAAGCAATTCAACCCAACATAAATAAGTGCGACTTTTGTATTGATAGAACAAAAGAAGGATTACTACCCGCCTGTGTTGATATCTGTCCGGTTGAAGCACTAACGTATGGAAAACGCAGAGATCTTGTTGAAGTAGCATTTAAAAGAATTGAACTTTATCCCGATCGTTATATAAATAAAGTATATGGATTTACAGAAGTCGGAGGTACTTCGTGGATGTATCTCTCAAACATAGAATTTGATAAACTTGATTTTCCGAAATTAAGTGATAATCCCGCGCCCGGTGTCTCTGAATCAATTCAGCATGGAATATTTGCTTACTTTGTTCCTCCCATAGCTCTCTATGCTTTACTCGGGGGAATAATGTGGGTGACCAAGCAAAAAGAAACCGGAAGGGGAGGAAGTAAGTAATGGAATACGGACTCAGACCGGAACCAATTAAGCATAAGTATTTTACTCCTCCTGTAATTGGTATTTCACTGGTTGCACTTGCAGGATTATGCTTTCTTGCAGTAAGATTTTTCTTTGGAATTGGTGCTGTTACACATTTAAATCAATTCTTTCCTTGGGGAATTTGGATAGGGCTTGATGTTGCTGCAGGTGTTGCTTTAGCTGCAGGTGGTTTTACTACGGCAGCTTTAGGTCATATCTGGCACAGAGATAAATATGAAGTATTAATCCGACCGGCACTTTTAACTGCAATGCTTGGTTACACCTTTGTTGCACTAAGTGTTGTTACTGATATAGGAAGATGGTATTACGTCTGGCATCCATTAATTATGTGGAATGGGAATTCTGCCTTATTTGAAGTAGGTATTTGTGTAATGGTTTATATGAGTGTTCTTTACATTGAATTTTTACCAATGGTTACAGAAAGATTTATCGGCAGGGTAAATTTGCCAGGAATACTTTCAGTGTTTAATAAATTACTTGATAAGCTGTTAAGAGTTCTGGACAGGACACTAAATAAATTTATGTTTGTGTTTATAATTGCCGGAGTCGTTCTTTCCTGTCTTCATCAATCCTCGCTTGGAACATTAATGATAATTGCTGGACAGAAAATGCACCCTCTATGGCAAACACCTATATTACCACTTCTATTTTTATTGTCCGCTTTCTCGGTTGGTTTTCCAATGGTGATCATGGAATCTATTTCGGCATCAAGATCATTCGGATTGAAACCTGAAAAGGAAGTCCTCTCTAGCCTTGCAAGATTTATTGGTCCGCTTCTAGGAGTGTACTTAGCTTTCAAAATAGGTGATATGGTTATACGGGAAACATTTGTTTACCTTACACAAATTAATGTTGTCAGCGTTATGTTCAGTATTGAAGTTGTTGTTGGTGTGATTATTCCACTTAGATTATTTCTACTTCCTTCTATTCGTCAATCAACAACAGGATTGTACATTGCATCTTTATTGGTGATCTTTGGAGTACTTTTAAATCGCTTTAATAACTACATTATCGCTTATAATCCTCCTTATACTGAAACATCTTACTTCCCTTCAATTGGAGAGATTAGCGTTACACTAGGATTTGCAGCGCTGGAAATATTGTTCTATCGTGCCTATGTAATGATATTCCCAATTATAAGTCAGCATGTAAAAGGTGCAGTATTGAAAACTAAATATGCAATTAAGGGGATACAATGAGAAAGATGAAGAAATATTTAGTATCGATTTTTATTCTCGTTTTTT
>JARRKF010000170.1:0-4095 GCA_037388405.1 Ignavibacteriaceae bacterium
GTGCTCTTTGATAAAATGGATGCTACTGCCGAAAACTATTTTCACTATTGTAAATGCATACATTATATCTGGAGTTAGAATGAAACATATCATTACATTCATAAGTTTTCTGTTACTTCACCTTATAGGATGTTCTGATTATACAGAATTTCCGGTTGAATCAATATCAAATAATAAAGTATTAGAAAAACATTCTGTTATCTCCGATGCCCCGGATTGTCGTATGCCGGAATATCAGCTCGTACCTCTGCCACCAAAAGCACCTGAATGGCAGGGAATAACTCTATCAGCGAACGCGGTGATATTTGGGGAAGTAGGTGGTGAAATTGAATTAGATACATTCTATGTAGCCGTTGACGGAAGAGCAATCAGTATTTTAGCATCATTGGTGATACCACCCGGAGCATTTAAAGGTACAAGAAAAATTACTATAACAGTCGATGATAAATTTGCAGCGATACATTTTTATCCTGCAATGACATTTGAAAAACCATTGATGCTAACCCAGGTTTTTTCAGGGTTGAATTTAAAAAGTCGCCATACGGGGACTATTGATTTCGCATTCATAGATGATAATGGTTCGATTGAATGCATAAGAAATAACGGTATACAGGTGATCGTACCACAGGGATTGGTTCGGGTATTGAGCGCCAGAATATCTCACTTTTCAAGATATGGCTGGACGAGGATGCCTCGGACCTATAATCCGAAATTCCTAAAAGTTGAATAATAACTCTGAAGAAGAGCTAGCCCTCAAATAGAAATAATAAATTAATTTACAAAGGTTGAAATAGAAATTTAACACCACATTCCGCTTTTTAATTTTCCAATTATCCTTTCTAACATTTCAACCAGCATTTTAGTTTTCTTTTCGGATTAATTATTAATTCTCACATAGAGAATTTGAGATAATTTATCTCACTATAGCACATTAAAATTTATATGCTATATAACATAAAAGACTTAAAAGTTCTCAATTCTAACAAATAGCGGAACATTTTTTAAAATTATAGGTTGGCATGCAGATTGGGAAACAGTCTGATATCGGGGTTAATCTCAAATATTATCCCTTGATAAAACGATGCTATTGCTAAAAAACTGTTTCTATTAAATAACAATAGTCTTCATTTTATTTTGAGGAAAATTGAGAACGATAACACAAATTCTTCTTATCTCCTTTCTATTAGTGATTGAAAATCTCATTGAATCATTATATCAAATAATACCTGACATTTCTCCATTTGAATTCGGGAAATTCCAAGGTAATTCATTGATTCCAGGAACTTTAGACAGGGTAAAATTATGAGATCCGTTAAAACAAATTTCAATTATCAAATAATAATACTCTGCCGGTAATAATTAAGAAAGAGAAGTCGTCAAATGAAAGAATTAAATAAAATATTGTATGACAAGATAACCTTACTGCTTAGGAAGTATTTAATCTCTTCCCAATTGCTGGATTATTCAAATGAGATAGAAGCTATTTCTTTACTGAAATCCTTTGACCAGAAGCCGGAAGAACTATTGGAAGTAAATCTTAAAGATGTAGCGGCAAGAAAATTAATAGATAAAACGATCTCCTTTGCTAATGAAAATCTTTCTACGGAAAATTACCAAAAGTCGCTCTACGATTTAGCGTCCATGCTTGCAGAATGCGAAGAAATGAATATTTCAGAAGAGATATTAACAAATCTTATCAATGATGTTAAATCGGAACAGCTGAAAGCTGAATCTCTTCTTGTTTTAGCTGATATCCTAATCAGGAAATCATTTTGGGATAAAAGTATAATTCTAATAGTGCAGGCAAAAGAACTTTTTGAAGATTTGAATGATACGGTAGGAGTAGCAAAATGCGAAAATTTGTGCGGCACATATTATGGCGAAAGGGGCGAAATTGTATCAGCAAGGAATCATTTTATAAATAGTTTGAATCTTCTTAATGAAAACGAAGATGATAAACTTGCTGCAAATATAGAATCAAATCTTGCAATTCTCGAAATTGTCTGCGGAAACTATGACACAGCGAAAAAATATTTTACTAGAGCTATTAATAAATTTGAAAAGTTAGGCGAGTACAAAAGAATTGCTATTCAACGTCATAACATGGGAATGATGTACCTCAATCAAAAAACTTATGATAGAGCAATAGTAGAATTTGATAGTGTGATTTCTCTTGCAACAAATAAACAATACCATACGATTCTCGCTATCTCTTACCTGGGTAAAGCCAATGCTCTGGCGCTAATGAACAAGAACAAAGAGGGGCTGGAGTTTTGTTACAAGGCTATGGACATTGCAATCAGAATAGAAGATAGATTAACAATTGCAGATGTTTACAGGGTGTTTGGAATCATAGAGAGAAATTTTAAACACTTTGACCTTGCTGAAAAGTATTTAAATATAAGTTTAAGATTAAATGATGAAGTAAAAAACAGATTAAATACAGCAGAGACATCTTATGAGTTTGGTTTGCTATATAATGAAAGCGGGAATAATAAGGGAAAAGAAGACTGGTTGAAAAAAGCCTTAATATATTATGAAGAAATAAAAGCTGCTCAGAAGGTAAATCATATAACTGAATTGCTAGCAACAACTTAGAAAAAACCGTTATTTATATAAATCTTTTTCTCAATCAATGAATATCTATGTAGCTTAAATTAAGGCTCATTGAATTTCTATTTCTTTTCGCTAAAATTTTTTTAAATATCTTTCATTTTCTTTCCTGCTTATTCCAACCGCTTATCAAAATTATCTGATACTGCAATTCCCAAATTTTTGCACATACGATTTTATCATTTAACTTTTATTTAAATTAAAGCTACTAGAAATAAAGTTTTAGGTGATAATATGTCTTTATGGGACTTTATAATAATGTTTGTGATTGCAGCAATTACAGGCTCAATTGCAAAAACTCTGGTTGGCTTTGATAAAGGGGGTTGCGTCATTTCTGCAATAGTTGGATTTGTTGGAGCGTTAATTGGAACGTGGATGGGACGTGAACTTCACTTGCCCGAAATATTTTCAATTACAATAAGAGGCATTAATTACCCAATTATATGGACAATCCTTGGAGCCGTATTGTTTACGCTAGTTCTGAGTTTACTTTCTCCTAGAAGAAAGAAATAGAAGCAAAAGTTTACTAACTCTTTATGGGCAGTAATTATAAAGGAACTATAGAAGAGGTCAGAGTATTAAATACTTATATAAAATTGCAACGAGCCACTGATTCCGTTAATGCAAGGATAAATTCGTTCCTATCAAAATCAGGTTTAACTGAAAGCCAGTTTTTTATGCTCGATGCATTATTTCATCTCGGGCCATTATCTCAAAAAGAACTTGGTAATAAATTATTAAAGAGTGGGGGAAATATTACCATGGTTGTCGATAATCTCGAGGAAAGAAAACTTGTAAAAAGAAAACGTAGTAAAAAAGATAGACGATTGATTTATGTTCATCTTACAGAAAAAGGTGAAAAGAAAATTAAAGAGTATCTCCCCGGTGTGGTAGATACATTAATGAAAGAAATGAAAATAATAAGCACTGAGGATCAGGAAACACTTCAAAGATTATGTAAAAAAATAGGCTTCAGTTAACAACCGACAATTTATACTTCTCCAGGATTGCCGGCATAATTTCACCTGCTCTTCCCGTGAAAGAATAATCGACAAAAGAAGAAATTTCAGTTCTTGTTAAATTAACTTCTACCAGCACAGCCCTCCCTCGCTTTGCACTTTGAATCAGTCCCGCCGCAGGATAAACAACTGCTGATGTTCCTACAATAAAAAATATATCTGCATTTATAGATGCTTTCTCACCTTCATCAAACTCATATTCAGGTAGATATTCCCCGAACCAGACCACATCCGGTCTTATAAGTCCGCCGCACTTGCATTTTGGTATGCCATCTTTAAACTCAAGCTCTTCGTTGTAATACGTTTTGCAATTAACACAATAGTTTCTTTCTATATTTCCGTGCAATTCGAAAATTCTTCTGCTACCAGCTCTGCGATGGAGATTATCGATGTTTTGAGTGACGACCGTTACTTCCTCAAAATGGTTTTGAAATTCCGCAATTGAATGATGTGCTGCATTTGG
>JARRKF010000171.1:0-4089 GCA_037388405.1 Ignavibacteriaceae bacterium
CCTGATGCGAACAATATTCTTTTTCGATTCTCTTAATGGCTTCATCGGAGGAAAATATATTGCTTATACTTCGGATGGCGGGAACACATGGACTGAAGCAGATATTGATTCAAATATGGTGTCTTCCTACCCTGTTTATGAATTTAATTTCTATAATCAACATTTGGGATATGCTTGCGGCGGAAGAAAAGATGTCGCGGGTGTAATCTGGAGGACAACAAATGGGGGATTAAACTGGTCAGCACAGGGTATTAGTCCTGATGAAATTTTCGATATTTTTGTTCTCGATTCATTGAACGCCATTACACTTGCTGGTGATCCCGAAGGATTGTTTCCAGTTGTAAACATTAAAACAACTAATAGCGGATTAAGCTGGACATCCGAAAATCTTCCTTTCTTCGGACTCTCCTTCTCAATTGATTTCAGAACTTACAATGAAGGCTGGTCGGCTTCGGGATACAAATTCCTCCTTACAACCAATCGGGGTGAAACCTGGAATGAGATTGAGACTCCGGACAGTTCAACTATTTATAATCTTCAGTTTACTGATGCAAGAACCGGGTATGCGGTTGGCGATAGTGGAGTTGTCCTAAAGCTCGATCCTTCTCTAGTTAGCTTTAAGAATGAAATAAATACTCCAAATGATTTTAAACTTTATCAGAATTATCCTAATCCGTTTAATCCAACAACCACAATTTGTTATGCTATCCCCGCTGAAGGAAAAGTTAAACTCATCTTATATGATATACTTGGAACGACTGTAGAAACACTTGTTGATAAAATACAACCTTTGGGATCTTATTGTGAAATTATTGATGGTAGTACTCTTGCGAGTGGAATATACATTATACGTTTGAGTTTCAATGATCAGTTTTCGGTTAAAAAAATAGTTTTAACAAAGTAGGCAATTTCAATAAAAATTAATTATAAGCCCCTATTTTTAGATTGTTATAAACATATTCAAATAGATAAATTTATTTCTACATTTTTTATTGAAATTAATTTGCACAGTTAAATACTTAAATAATTATCCAAAAATAAATTTTTAAAAATAAAAACTCAGGTGAAAGACTATCATGAAAAAAGCATTGTTTTTAATCGTATTATATTTATTTGTTTTCTCATTAACCACCTTATCACAAAACCAGCCGCTCCCTGTAGATAAAGATGTTATAACCGGTACATTAGAGAACGGTTTGAAATACTATATACAGAAAAATCAGAAGCCTGAGAAAAGAGCTGAACTGCGATTATTTGTAAATGCCGGTTCTGTTTTGGAAAATGAAGACCAACGCGGATTGGCTCACTTTGTAGAACATATGGCTTTCAACGGTACAAAACACTTTAAGAAGAATGAGCTTGTTGATTATCTCGAAAAGCTGGGAATTAAATTCGGTCCCGAACTTAATGCTTACACAAATTTCGATCAGACGGTTTATATGCTTAGTGTTCCAACCGATAGTGCAGATATTCTCGCCACAGGATTTTTAGTTCTCGAAGATTGGGCACACAATCTAACATTCGATCCTCAAGAGATTGATAAAGAAAGAGGCGTGGTTCTTGAAGAATTACGACTTAGTCGTGGTGCCGATATGCGTATGCTCGACGAGCAATTACCAATCTTGTTTAAAGGTTCAAGATATGCTGAGCGTTTACCCATTGGTAAAAAAGAAATTATCGAATCAGCCAGCTATGATACTATTAAACAATTTTACAAGGATTGGTACAGACCAGATTTGATGGCTGTTGCAGCAGTTGGCGATTTCGATCCTTTAGTAATTGAAGGATACATAAAAGAACATTTCAGCAAACTAAAAAATCCTGATGATGAAAAACCAAGAACAGTTTTTAATATTCCAAAACACAAAGAAACATATTTCGCAATAGCTTCGGACAAAGAAGCTAGATTCTCGACTGTTGCGCTCTACTACAAACAAGTTCCTAAAGTTGTGAAGGATTTGGATGGATATAAGAATCAGCTTGTTCACAATCTTTTTTACGGAATCTTAAATGACAGACTTAATGAGTTAACTACTTCGGCTAATCCCCCTTTTGCTTATGCGTTTGCCGGTGATTCGCGATTTGCAAAGTCTGCTGATATTAGTTTTCTTGCTGCAATGGTTAAAGAGGGTGGAATAGACACAGGCTTTGAAGCGTTGCTTCGTGAAGCTGAAAGGGTGAAATTATACGGAATTACTCCAACCGAATTAGAAAGACAAAAAACAAATTTATTAAGAAGAGCCGAGCAGAATCTTGCAGAAAAGGATAAAACAGAATCGTCACAAATAATAAGAAATTTTGAAAGCAACTTTCTTTATAACGAACCTCTTATTTCTATCGAAGACGAGTATAAGCTTGCACAAGAATTAATACCACAAATAACTCAGGATGATGTTGACAAAGTTTCTGCTGAACTTCTTCAACATGAAAACAGAGTTGTTTTGGTTAACTCACCTGAAAAAGAAAATCTTAAAGTTCCTACAAAAGAAGAATTGTCTGCAATAATTACCAAAGTCGGTTCCGAAAAAATTACTCCATACGAAGACAAAGTTTCCAGCAAACCTCTGGTCGAAAATATGCCAATCCCTTCTCCGGTTGTATCAACAAAAACTTTTGCAGATTTGGGTTTTACAGAATGGAAGTTGAAGAATGGTGTTAAAGTATTTTTAAAGCCGACAGATTTTAAGAATGATGAAATTGTTTTTAGTGCTTTTAGTCCCGGTGGTTCTTCGCTTGTTAAAGATGAAGATTTTCTTTCTGCACAAAATGCTACGGCTCTGATCCGTGAATCCGGATTAGATGGTTTCAACAGAACAGAGCTGGATAAATATTTGTCTGGCAAAATTGTAAGCGTTTCTCCTTACATTGATTTTTATTATGAGGGAATTAATGGCAGCGCCAGCCCGAAAGATGAAGAAACTCTTTTTCAATTGATCTATTCATACTTTACACAGCCGCGTATAGATTCAACCGGATTTCTATCATTAAAATCTAAAATGAAATCATACCTGGAAAACAAAAGCAATAGTCCGCAATCTGCATTTAGCGACACTTTGCAGGTTACTCTCGCAGATTATCATTTCAGATCTAGACCAATGACAGTAAAAATGCTCGACGAAATAAATCCGAATAAAGCATTAAGCATTTATAAAGAACGCTTTAAAGATGCGAGCGATTTTACTTTTGTTTTTGTGGGCAACATAGATACAACTACTTTCAAACCGCTTGTTGAAACTTATCTCGGCGGTCTTCCTTCAACCAACAGCAATGAAGAACCGGTTGACCTTAAATACAAAAGCATTAAAGGTTCAATAAATAAAGAAGTAATAAAAGGAATCGAACCGAAGAGTTCTGTAGCTATTACTTACGTTGGAGATATGGATTACAGCAGAAAGAACGAGTATATACTTGAATCGCTTGTTCAGGTGCTGGATATAAAATTAAGAGAGATCCTTAGAGAAGAAAAGGGCGGAACATACGGAGTTTATTGCTACGACCAGATTTACAGAATACCCGAGGCACATTACAGTTTAAATTTTGGTTTCGGCTGTAATCCGGAAAGAGTTGATGAGCTGTTAAAGGATTTCAATATTGTGCTTGATTCTATTAAAACTTTCGGTCCTGACAATGTTGTTATGACAAAGATAATAGAAGGTCAGAAGCGTCAGAGAGAATTAGACTTGAAAGAAAATGGTTTCTGGAAAGATGTTGTTTCGGATTATCTCGAGAATAATGAAGACCCCGTAGGAATGTTGAAGTATAACAAATGGGTTGATGAGCTTACTGCTAAAGATATCAAAAAGGCTGCTAACGAATATATTGATGATAACGTTGTAAAAGTTGTTTTATATCCGGAGGAAAAGAAATAATTTATTTAGACTTCTGAATTATTCATATTGTTATTCCCGTGTAAACGGGAATCTATTGATACTGCCTTAGATTCCCACTTCCGTGGGAATGACCATGTATGTGCTAATAATTTTTCAGAGGTCTTTTATTTAAAAAAACGGAGTTAAGATAAATATGAATAAATTTCTAAAAGATTTTCCCAAGCGAACCGCAACATATTTAAACAAGCTTTCAAAGAAT
>JARRKF010000172.1:0-4085 GCA_037388405.1 Ignavibacteriaceae bacterium
GCTTGTTAACCTTATTTTTGAAGATGATAAATTTGCTTCACTTTTTTATGGTGAGTTAACAACACATAAAGGTGGTTTATTCCTTTTTGCAAATGCCGGACATAATCCTCCAATTTTCCTGCAAGCAAAGACTAATGAAGCTGAGTTTTTGCAGCCTACGGGTCCAGTTCTCGGTCCGGCACCAGATGCAAAATATCATGTCGACAGTGTAAATTTCACTAAAGGGGATGTTCTTCTTCTTTATTCAGATGGAATAACCGATACGGCAAATGATAATTTTGAAGCTTATGGAGAAGAACGTCTCTTGAAAAAATTCAAAGAACTTAGTAAATCTAAAACAAGAGAAATAGCTCTTGGAATTCTGGATGATGTTATCCGGTTTTCTAAAAATGGAAAATATGCCGATGATATGACTTTAGTGGTAATTAAAAAAGTAAAGTAAAAAAATGGTATTAATATGATTAATTCAATAAATCCGGCTGATTTGAAAGTTCTTAAAGCTTATCAAGCGATGAATCTTTCAGAAGTGAATAAAATTATAGATTCAGTTGATAATGCATTTGAAGAATGGAGAAAAGAATCGTTTAGTAAACGATCAAAATTAATGTTGAAAGCTGCAGATGTTCTTAAGAAAAATAAAGAAGAATATTCAAAGCTTATGACTCTCGAAATGGGGAAGCCAATTAACCAATCGAGAGCTGAAGTAGAAAAATGTGCTTGGGTGTGTGAATATTATGCAGAGAATGCCGAAAAATTTTTGAGTGATGAACTTATAACTACTGATGCTTCAAAAAGTTTTGTGACATTTCAACCTCTCGGTGTTGTTCTTGCAGTAATGCCCTGGAATTTTCCATTCTGGCAGGTTTTCAGATTTACCGCACCGGGATTGATGGCAGGTAATGCAGGTATCTTAAAACACGCTTCTAATGTTTCCGGTTGTGCTTTGGCAATTGAGGAAGTATTCAGAGAAGCTGGTTTTCCAGAAAATCTTTTCAGAACAATTTTAGTTCCATCTTCGGAAATGGAAAGTGTTATTAAAAATGAAAAGATAAAAGCAGTAACACTTACAGGGAGTGTTCCGGCTGGAAAATCAGTTGCTAAAACTGCTGGTTCAGTTTTGAAAAAAACTGTTATGGAACTTGGTGGAAGCGATCCATATGTAATACTGGAAGATGCTGATTTGGAAACGGCTGCAGAAACTTGTGTAACTGCCAGGTTAATAAACGGAGGGCAAAGCTGTATTGCTGCAAAGCGATTCATTGTTGTTGAAGAGATTTATGACAGATTTGAAAAATTTTTTATGGAGAAGATGAAATCGAAAAAGATGGGAGATCCTTTTGATGAATCCAACGATTTAGGTCCACAGGCAAATGTTAGTTTAAGAGATGAACTTCATAAACAAGTAGAGAAAAGTATAAAGCTGGGTGCAAAACTTCTTCTTGGTGGAAAAATCCCTGATTTAAAAGGTGCTTATTATCCTCCAACAGTTCTTTCAAATGTAAAGAAAGGAATGCCTGCTTTTAATGAAGAATTGTTTGGACCGGTAGCTGCATTGATCAAAGCAAAAGATGAGGCAGAAGCAGTTGAAATAGCAAATGATTCAATTTTTGGGTTAGGAGCTGCAGTATTTACAAAAGATATTGAAAGAGGAGAAAAAATTGCTAAAGAAAAATTGCAGGCAGGCTGCTGTTTTGTAAATGCATTTGTAAAATCTGATCCAAGGTTACCATTTGGCGGAATTAAAGAATCGGGTTATGGGAGGGAGCTGTCTGCTTTCGGAATAAAAGAATTTGTAAATGTAAAGACAGTTTATATAAAATAATCAGGCAGTTTCTTTTGAGAATATCTGTTGAATCAGTCTGGTTATTTTCCCTCTCGAAAAAGGTTTTGAAAGATAATGAGTGCAGCCAGCCTTTAGGAATTCTTCTCTATCACCGCGCATAGCAAAACCAGTTATTGCTACAATTGGGGTATTTTTATATCGATCAATCTTTCTGATTTCTTTTGTTGTATCAGTACCACTCATTCCTTTTCCAAGATTAATATCCATAAGTATTAAATCATAATCACTCTCATTAACAAATTGGAATGCCTTTTCACCACTGTCAGTAAATTCAACAACGCAAAGATCTTTTAAAAATAATCTTATTATATCGATACTAGCACTATCATTTTCAACAATTAAAACTTTTGGCTTAAAGTCCAGTATAAGTTCCTTTTCTTCCGTTAAATTTGAGCTAACCTCGATTAATTTGGGTGATTCAACCTCGTGATAGTTTTCAACTTGTGGAAAAACAACTTTAAAACTTGATCCTGAACCAACAGTACTTGTAACGCTGATTTCTCCTTTCATTATCTCAACAAAATTTTTAGTTATTGTTAATCCAAGTCCTGTTCCTTCAAAGTGTCGGTTAAAGCCTTCACTAACCTGTCTGAATTCCTGGAATATCAAACCAATACTGTCTTCAGGTATTCCTATTCCTGTATCTTTAACAGTAATCTGAACAAAATTAGAATTATTCTCTTCAACCGAATCAACGATAACTTTTACTCCACCGGTGTAAGTGTACTTTAAAGCATTGTTGATCAGGTTATTTATAATTTGCCTGAAGATCTGTTCGTCAACGAGTGCAAGTAAATTATGATCTTTAATCTGTGTATTGAGATATAGATTTTTTCTCTCGGCAACTGCTTCGAATAGTAATATCTGAGATTCTACCAGCTCAGCGATACGGTATGGTTGTAAGTTTATGTCAACCTTTCGCGCTTCAATTCTTGAAAGATCAAGTAGAAGATTTAGTGTTTCCATCAACCTGTTTGCACTCGTAAGAATCCTATCTGCCATCTCCTGATTGGGTTTTGCCTTTAATTTTTCTTTTAGAAGTTCAGCAAAACCTAGAATTCCAACCAGGGGTGTTCTCAGCTCGTGACTCATGTTTGCAAGAAAATTAGATTTTATTTTGCTCAATTCTTCTGCTTTTTCTTTTGCCTCCATTAACTGGAGCTCAGTATGTTTTCTATTAGTTACGTCCCTTAATGTTACAAGAATATATTCTTTGCCTGAATATTTTATTTTATTCCCCAGACTTTCGATCCATCGTTCTTCAGATTCTATTGTTTGAATTTTGTATTCATCGATTACAGGGGTTGGATCATTTTTAATTCGAGTTATCGCTTGAGATACTTTTTCAATGTAATCTGGATGCAGAAAATGAAAAACTTTTTCCCCTATTCCTTGCTGCGGATCGTTCAATCCTACTAGCTTTGCAGCACTATTATTTGCAAATATTATTTCTCCATCCCAATCGATAATTAATGCAGCCTCAATCATATTATCAATCAGAGAACTAAATCGTTCTTCGCTCTCTTTTAACGCAACTTCAGCTTTTTTACGATAGGTAATATCTCTAACGATTGCCTGAAGATATGTGTCTTTGCCGAGAACAATTTTGTTAAGACTGACTTCAGCATCGAACAGCTCCCCATTAAGTTTTTTATGTTTCCATTCAAATCTTTGCGGAATACCAGAAAGTGCATTTTTTAATTTTCCTGCTGCCTTCTTTGTAGAGAGCATTCCATCTGGTTGCTTTTCAGGTGAAAATTCAGATGGTGTTTTACCTATAATTTCATTTTTCTTGCAGCCGAACATCTCCAAAGTTTTTTTATTACAATCAACGAATCTTTTTGAATCCATAATAAAAATTGCATCATTGGCTAACTCAAAAAGCGACTTATATTTAAGTTCACTCAGATTTGCTGTAAGAATTTCACCAGAATATTTTTTATTTGAATTTTTATTTTTTGTAGGTTTATTCTTTAACTCAATTAATGTACACCTGATTAATTTTTGAGTTTTATTTTTAAAGGAAGTTGCGGTTAGAGAAAAGTTAAGTCTTCCGGTTTTATTATTTTGACTTTTTATAGATTTTATTTTTATTGACTTTTTGTTTGCAATTTTATCAAGATCCTTTAGTTTTGTTTCAAATTTATCTGTTTGAATCAGACTGGTTAGTAATATATTCTTCGGTTTCTTTCCGGAAGGATAAAAAACTTTGCCAGCGGGATCACTGAGTTCGATAACTTTC
>JARRKF010000173.1:0-4066 GCA_037388405.1 Ignavibacteriaceae bacterium
GGAGATACGTTAACAATTTCAAAATTAAGTATGATTTCGGCTGTCCCTACCGGTTCATATTTTGTTAGTTCATGAGTTATTACTTCAATATCCTGGGCTTGTATAATTGGAACGATAAAAAACAAACCGATGAGTAATGAACTCTTTAGAGAAAACTTCATATTAACACCTGATAATTATTAAACTGCAAAAGAGCGTATTTATTTAGAAAAGGTACATCTTATTTCATTAAAGATGTACCATTGATTTATTAAATTTTATTTGACTAAGGTCATTTTTCTTACAGATACAAAGTCGCCAGCTCTCAACTTATAAATGTAAGTTCCAGAGGCAAGTGATGATGCATTAAATTCTAATTCATATTTACCTGCAGATTGTTTTTCATTAACTAGTTCTGCAACTTCTCTTCCCAATATATCATAAACAACCAGGCTTACATTTACTTCATCGGTAATTGAATACCTTATTCTTGTTGTCGGATTAAATGGATTGGGAAAATTCTGATCAAGAGAAAATTTAACCGGTATATTTATTTCACTTTCAACGGAGGTTGGCGTAACCCCTGTCCAGTTAATTATTCTTGACATTAATGTGTCCTGAATAGCTGTATCTGTAATTTGTTCGAAACCAAAGCCAAAATAAACTACTTTATAAGAACTTGTTGCTGCTTTAATTCCAGCAACGTTGGGCCCGTTTAAATAGATAAATATTGAGCTTGCAGAGGCATCATATGGTCCAATATTATCTGGTGATCTCTGATAAATATCATTCAAAACGAACTGGATTCCGTCTGTAAGAGGATCTCCGGGAACTCCGTTTATAAGATAACTGGTTCCGTTTCCAGCAAAAGAAGCATGAAGATAATTGTTATAAAAAGCTTGAGCAAACTGGCTTTGTCCACCTGTTCCAAAAACATCAGCTCCTATATCCTGACCATTGATAAATAATTTGCCGCCATTGTCATGATAGTTCTGGAGAAGATCAACTTCATCAGGATGAAAGGCTGGTAATGCAATTCCTGAAGACCAGGCTATCATCTGAAAATTATTTAATGCTACTGATGGTGTGAATGCACTTCGTGATACAATTCCCGTACTACCGGTAAAAACATTTCCAATAGAATTTGTAACTAACTCACCATAACCTTCTTCGCTTGCATCTACAACGAGGATATTAATCCCTGTTGTTGTAACAAGCCTAACTGTAATGTTGCCCACCATTCCGGGATTATTCTTGGACTGAAAACTAAGTGTTGCTTCACCACTACCACTAAATCCATTTGGATTTAAACTGACAGAAATTTCCGTCGAGTCTTCTGATGCTACTTGAACCGAATCAGTTTCTCCAAAAGCAAAATTACCATTTACTGTATTGAATCCTCCTGTCCATCCAGCAGGTCCGTCAAATGAACAATTGATATAATACATATCATCCATTAAGCCAATATTTCTTAGAACAGAGGTAAATTCACCAGGAGTATTCTTATCACCAATAATATCCGGGCTAGTAGAATTAATAGTTGCAACATAATCGGGTGATTTTAATACCATCTCAATCGCTTGTTGAATTTCCGCACCGCTTGCGAGCGGACTACCAACTTTGTAAACTAATACTACAACATTACAACTATCCCAAACCATGTCGGGTACAGCACCAGTTGGTGTTGGAACAATATGACTTACTGTTTTTGTTATTACATCATTTGCGTTCCAGGTTCCATTATTTATTTCTTCACCTAACGCACCATTCATCATATCTCTTACAAGATGTTTATGAACATACGTCGGACTACCAGGGCAAGATGAATTACCGGTTTGACTCCAGACAATACCATCTTCCAAAAGAATCACATTAAATTTAAATTGACCACTTAAGTTTGTAAGAGCAGTAAAATTAATCGTCGCATTGAACTCTCGGGTTTGTTCATTAAAACTTCGATCCATTTCTATGGAAACCGTAGCGGGTACACTATTCCTGCTATTCATCAAGCCAGCCCAGGCACTTCTACTTTGAATACCTGAAACTCGATCAATGACAGCTGTAGGATATGCTGAAAATCCAAAAGAAGAAATAATAGTGTTCCCGGGGAAAAATGAAAACGGATCACTGCTACTATTCATAGGTCCATGATAACCTATCATTATAGCATTGGGCATTGATGCTTTTATTTGCTCCATGATATCATGACCACAGGGACACCATTGACACCAGGTTCCAGTAACTTCTTCAAGAACCGGATTTCTTTGTGTCTGGCCAAAGCTTTCATACAAAAATCCAGCAAACAATATTATCGACACAAAGAGTAATGCAGTGGATTGTAATTTTTGTTTCATATTTACCTCATCACTTAGTATTAATTTATAAAGATTTATTAAATCGTTTCTATTAGCTTGTCTACAAGAAAATATATATATAATCTATCTTAAATTTAAACAAATACGCCTGGAACTTCTTAATTAAATTATAATTTTTGCTTTGTTCTGCAAAGGCGTACTTAAAGTACGCCTTTGAAATTTAAAATTTTATTTAAGTACACTCAATTTTTTAACAGAAGTAAAATCATCTGCAGTCATTCGATACAGGTAAACTCCCGATGCAATTTGTTCAGCATTAAATTTAACATGATACACACCTGCTTCTTTTACTTCATTGACAAGTGATGCAACTTCTTGACCTGTTAAATCATAAACCTTAATGCTTACATGAGCCGTTTTCGGCACAGAAAAGCTTATGGTAGTTGTTGGATTAAATGGGTTAGGATAATTCTGCCCAAGGTTGAAAGTAATCGGCATAGAGTTTTCACCTTCTACACTTGTAAACAGAGTACTAAACGAGTTAACCTCACTAAAATTGCCCCATCCACTTTCATTCGATCCTCTTACTCTCCAATAATAAGTTTGATTGGGTAATAAACCAGTATACATGTAAGCTGTACCTGTTATATCCGAATCTACAAAGGGATTACTGAATTGATCAGTTGTATCCAGTTCATGCCAGTACTTTGTTGCTTGTGGTTGTGTTTGTTCCCACTCAAACATCACGCTTGATGAATCAACCGTTTGAGCATTTGCCGGATTTACCAAAACAGGTGCAGAAGGTAATTGCATTGGCTGGAATCCAAAATAATTTATTATTCTTGAAGCCAGAGTATCTCTTATAGCGACATCAGGTATTTGCTCAAAACCAACACCAAAATAAACTACTTTGTAATCATTAACGGCAGCTTTAATACCTGCAATGTTAGGACCATTTAAATATTGAAATATCGAAGATGCATTTCCATCGTAAGGAGAAATATTATCTGGTGATCTTGTATAAATATCATTAATGACAAACTGAATTCCATTTCCAATCGGATCACCAGGAATTCCATTTATAAGATAGCTAGTTCCATTGCCAACAAAATTTGCATGCAAGTAATTGTTATAAAATGCCTGCGCAAATTGACTTTGACCACCAGTTCCAAAAACGTCTGCGCCAATATCCTGACCATGAATAAATAATTTTCCTCCATTATCTAAATAGGCTTGAAGAGCATCCACCTGATCTGGTTTGAAAACTGGTAGTTTTACTCCAGCGGTCCAGGCAATCATCTGAAAGTTATTTAGATCTATTGACGGGGTTAATGCACTGCTGCTAACTGTTCCGATTGTTCCTGAAAACACATCGCCAACAGAATTAGTAACATAATCACCATAACCAGCACCGCTTGCATCAACAACCAGAACATCGGTTCCGAATATTGTAACTAACCTAACTGTGGTACTGCCAACCATTCCCGGATTGTTTTGAGATTCAAATTCAACTGTAGCCATTCCTGAACCATTGTATCCATTTGGATTTATTTTTACAGAAATAACTGTTGAGTCACCTACGCCAACCTGAAGTAGATCTGTTTCTCCAAAATTAAAAGTCCCATTTACGGTTGTAAAATTTCCACTCCATCCAGCTGGTCCATCAAAGCTTGCACCTATAGTATAGGAATCACTCATAAATCCTGTGTTGCGAAGAACAGTTGTAAATTCGGAAGGAGTATTAGTATCATCAATTATATCTGAACTTAATG
>JARRKF010000174.1:0-7515 GCA_037388405.1 Ignavibacteriaceae bacterium
TTTTTTACATAATTTTTATAATATTTAGTGGAATTTCCTTCGCTCAAACAGGAAAAATAAAAGGTAAAGTAACCGAGAGTTCTTTTCCCATCCCTTCTGTTAATATTATAGTTTTAAACACCAGCTACGGTACAGCAAGTGAGATAAATGGAACATATATCATTTCCGGAATTCCTGCGGGCAGTTATGAGATCAAATTCAGCGCTATCGGTTATGATTCAAAAACGTTTGATGTACAGATTGAAGAAAACAAAATAACTGAATTGAATGTTGAACTTGAGAGCAAAGCCATTGAACTACAAAGTGTTGAGGTGACAGATTTCCAGGTTCAGGACCAGAGAGATACCAGAACAAGTTTAATTGATTTAAAACCCAAAGATGCAAAAACTCTACCTGGTGCAGTGGAAGATGTTTTCAGGGCACTCCAATCTTTACCAGGCGTACTTGCACCAAATGATTTTTCCTCACAATTAGTTGTAAGGGGCAGCGGACCGGATCAAAACCTAATAATTCTTGATGATGTAGAGGTTTTTAATCCCTACCGTCTTTATGGTGTTGTAAGTATGTTCAATCCTGATGCTGTAGAAAATGTTAATTTAATTTCCGGTGGATTTCCTGCAAAATATGGTGACAGACTTTCGGCAGTATTAGATGTTACAAATAAAGAAGGAACAACCTCAAAATCTTTAAGTGGAAAAGTAAATCTTTCAATCGTTGATGCTAACATTGTCCTTGAAGGAAAGAATCCATTCAATTTAAGAGGAAGCTGGTTATTCAATTCACGCCGAACCTATTACGATTTAATTATTGAACCGTTTGTAAAAAATGCTGGGCTCGTTGATGACAATACAACCTTCCCAAATTTTTATGATTTCCAAGGGAAAGTTGTGATCGGTCCTTACAACGGACATAAATTTTTATTTAATGGAATTCTTTCCAGAGATGCTGTGAATGTTGTCAGCGGCAAAGATAGAAGCACGCCCGATAGCGTTGGAGTTTTTAATATCACAAATAATGATTTGGCTTCTGCAGCATGGCATTTTGCGCCCAATCAAAAAGTTTTAAACAAAGTTATAGTTTCCTGGTATAGAAATAATGGAACAACCGATTTCAATTCAGAAATACTTGATCCTTCATTAAACCGCAATGCTTTTGAGAATACTATTCCCGATACTTTAGCTCCTTATTTACTACGTTTTTCTTTCGGCGGTGATTTTATTTACAGAAAATATGCTATCGATGATAAATTAACTTATATACTCGGAGATCATATTCTCGAAGCAGGCATAGGTGCTGATTTTATGCAGACAACTATAAATTTCACTTTTAATCTTGATGAACAACTTAAAGCAATACTTGCAGCAAATCCTCAATTCAGAGCAGTTGTTGATAATTTGAAGGATGTAAAGAACTATAACAGGTACCGAGCTTATCTTCAAGATAATTTCAAAGTGACTGAAAGATTTACTTTTCAGCCAAGTCTCAGGATGGACTACTATAATATTTTAGATAAAGCTTATCTCGCACCTCGCTTGTCTTTGTCCTATGCTTTTGACGAGCTAACAACATTGCGAGCGGTTTGGGGATTATATTTTCAATCTCCCGGATATGAAAAGCTTCGTGACCAGGGAATACTGTATGATCTTTCTGATACATATACTTCATCACTTGTCGCCGAAAAAGCGACTCATTATGTCCTTGGTGTTGAAAGATGGCTCACCGGTGAATGGAGTGTTAGGGTTGAAGGTTATTACAAAGATTTTCAAAATCTTTACATCCCGGAAAAATTTCAGGGAGAAAGATTCTATACTGAACAGATTCCGGGTAAAGATCCACGATTTGTTTCGGGCTGGACTTTGCCAGCAACATTTAGCGGTGATTCATTGACTCAAATTCCGGTAAATGGATCTTACGGAGAAGCTTATGGATTTGAATTTTTCTTAGCTAAAAAAAGTACATTTTATGAAAGCAGATTTTCCGGTTGGATTTCTTATGCACTCGCTTATGCAAACAGATATGAAAATAGAATTAAATATCCTTTCAATTTTGATCAAAGACATACGGTAAATGTAGTTTTAAATTACCAGTTAAATAGCTGGCTTGAGCTCGGTGTGAGATGGCAATATGGTTCAGGGTTTCCTATAAGTCAACCAGCAGGAGTTAAACCTAGGATTTTACTTGAGGATCAAAATCTTGATGGCATTCCTGAAACCCCTGTCATCGCAACTCGTAATCTGAACAATGGTGGAGAAAACCCTGTAATATTTGATGTCGATTTTGCAGACAGAAAACTAAACTCCCGCAAGCCAGTTTATCATCGACTTGATTTGCGTATAAATGCTTTTGCTAATTGGTGGGATCTAGATTGGACTTTTTATCTGGATGTGATCAATGTTTATAATCGCTCAAATGTAATTGGATATGATTATTATGTAAATGATAATCTCACTTTGGGTCGAGAAACCACAACTATGTTTCCTATTATTCCAACTTTAGGTTTTAGTGTTAAGTTTTAATTTTTATTTTTCATCATCAAAAAATCTGAAATAATTCTCTTAAAAAACCTCAATGAAAAAATCCGTCCTACTTTGGCTAATAGCATTTTTATTGACTGCAGCAACCGCCGTTTATCAAAGAGTTACAGGTCCGACTTATCCCGTGTCTGGTAAAGTTCATCTTGGAAATGAATTAGTTAACTATCGTTTTGACAGAACTCATGGAGGCGAAGGCGATCATCCTGTTGAAATAAAAGTTGAAGATGAAAAAATTTGTGGTGAACTCTACTGGAAAAGATATAAAACAAATGATGACTGGACTTCAGTTGAAATGAAAAGAAAAGATGGAGTGTTAGTCGCTTCACTGCCTCATCAACCAAGTGCAGGTAAATTGCTGTATAAGGTAATTTTGCAGAAAGATGACAAAGTAGCAGTATTGCCAGTTGAAGACGGGGTTATTATCATAGGATTTATTGGCTGGTTACTTGCTCTGATTGCCGTGTATAAATTTAAGAATCCAAAACGATGGATTGTATTTGCATCTATCCTTATGTTTATTATATTTTTAATTCCACATAGTCTTCTGGGTTCCGAGCTTGACTATAATAAACTGGACCAAAATAAAATAAGTAATGAAATAGAATCTTTACATTAATTAAATGGAATCCACTCCACAAATATTAACTGTATCAGAATTAACTACAGAGATTAGACGAACTCTTGAAGAATCTTTTGAACAGGTTTCCGTAATCGGAGAGATTTCGAATTTTAAATCTCATATTTCCGGACATTGGTATTTCAGTCTTAAAGATGCTGATGCAGTAATTAATTGCACAATGTGGAAAGGTTTTAACCAGTACGTTTTTTTCACTCCGCAAGACGGAATGAAAATTATAGTTAATGGAAAACTTACGGTTTATCCTCCACGCGGAAGCTATCAACTCGATATCCGTTCAATGAAGCCTGCCGGACTTGGAGAACTACAGGAAGCATTTGAAAGACTTAAAAAGAAACTTGAATCTGAAGGTTTGTTTGATGAAGAATTTAAAAAGCCAATACCGTTTTTTCCTTCTAAAATAGGAATTGTTACTGCAATTGATGGAGCCGCATTTCGTGATTTGATGAGTGTTGCTAAAAGAAGATTTCCACTAGTTGAATTGATTATTGCACCGGCAAGAGTGCAGGGAAACGGTGCTGCAGAAAGTATTGTTAATAATATCAAGCTATTGAACAAAGCTGGTAAAGTTGATGTTATTATAGTTGCCCGCGGCGGAGGTTCAATAGAAGATTTATGGGCATTTAACGAAGAAATAGTTGCAAGGGCTATATTTAACTCAAAAATTCCGGTTATATCCGGAGTTGGACACGAAGTTGATTTTACCATAGCTGATTATGTTGCTGATCTTAGGGCACCGACTCCTTCAGTAGCAATGGAACTCGCAACACCGGACGCTGCGGAAATAGAAAATTTTATAAATGAATTTTTGGTTAAGACTTCTAAAATTATTGGAGAACAAATTGAAGAGAAAAATGAAAGGATTCATTCAGTATTAAGATCTTATGGTTTCCGGATACCAACAGAAATAGTAAACAGAGGTTCGCAGCAAATAGATTTTTCAATAAATAATATGCTTCAAAACATTAAAAGAATTTCATTAACTTATAACACTAATATTTCATTACTCACAAAATCTTTGGAATCATACGATATCGGGAGGGTTTTGAAGAGGGGCTTTGTTTTGGTAAAACAGAATTCTAAATTTGTCACAAGGGCATCTAAATTTAATAGGGAAGATCGAGCCCTTTTAAAGTTTTATGATGGTGAAATAATTACCCGTTGATTTTTTATGCCAAAAAAGAGAATAAAAAATAGTTTTGAGAATGATTTAGCACGCCTCGAAGAAATTAGCAGAAAACTCGAAGATGATAATATTGATATTGAGGAAGCAATTTCCCTTTTTGAAGAAGGTGTAAAGCTCTCAAAAACGTGTATAAAAACATTGAAAGAAGCAGATCTAAAAATCACTGAGCTGAAAGCAGATTTAGAAAAATTTTCACTTGATTAAGAATAAATAAAATATAGCACGGAGGAATTAGAAAAAGAAAATGGCAAACGAAGAAAAATATCCTGTCCTGTCTAAAGTTAGTTACCCATCTGATATTCGTCATCTGTCACTACCACAATTAAAGCAGCTATGCTCTGATATTCGCGAGTATATGGTGGATACAATTTCGGAAATCGGTGGACACTTTGGTGGAGGACTTGGAACCGTCGAATTAACTGTTGGAATACATAAGGTTTTTAATACTCCTCACGATCTTGTTGTATGGGATACCGGTCATCAGGCTTATCCTCATAAAATTCTTACCGGAAGAAAAGAAGCTCTTAACCGAATAAGGCAATTTGGTGGCATTAGCGGATTCCTTAAAAGATCAGAAAGTGAATACGATGCTTTTGGTGCAGGACATGCTTCAACTTCAATTTCTGCAGCACTTGGAATGGCAACTGCCAGGGATATTAAAAAAGAAGACAGAAAAGTGATTGCAGTAATCGGTGACGGTGCAATGACAGGCGGAATGGCTTATGAAGCGATGAACAACTCTGGTGTGCTTAAATCTGACCTTATTGTTGTTTTAAACGATAATAATATGTCGATTGCTCCAAATGTTTGGCAGATTTCAAACTACTTTACTGAAATGATTTCACATCCTGATTATAATAAGTTTAAAGGTCAAATCTGGGATCTTACAGGAAAACTTGATCAGTTTGGTGATAGAATGAGAAAAATTGCGGTAAGACTTGAGCAGGGTTTGAAAGCTGTAATAACTCCGGGTATGTTGTTTGAAGCTCTGGGCTTTAGATATTTTGGACCTATTAATGGTCATAACATTCATCAGGTAATAAAGATTTTTGAACAGGTAAAAGAACTAAAAGGGCCAATACTTGTCCACGCTATAACTCAAAAAGGAAAAGGTTACAAACCTGCAGAAAATCATTCTCAACGATTGCACGCTTCAACTCCGTTTGATAAGATTACAGGACAGGCTCATAAAAAAGCCGGGGTTTCACCTGCGTATACAAAAATATTTGGAAATGCATTAGTTGAGATAATTGAAAAAAATCCAAAGGTTGTTGGCATAACTGCAGCTATGCCTGACGGAACAGGCTTAGATATTCTAAAAGAAAAAATTCCACAAAATTATTTTGATGTTGGGATTGCAGAAGAACATGCGGTTACCTTTGCTGCCGGTCTTGCTACCCAAGGAATTATTCCGGTTGTAGCAATATACTCGACTTTCCTACAAAGAGCTTTTGACCAAACAATTCATGATGTTGCTTTACAAAAATTGCATGTTGTTTTTGTTTTAGATAGAGCAGGTCTTGTTGGTGCCGATGGTCCAACTCATCACGGAACATTCGATTTAGCTTATTTAAGAATAATTCCCGGCATGGTTATAATGGCACCAAAAGATGAAGCAGAACTTCAAAATATGCTTTACACCGCAGTTGAGCACTGTGAAGGTCCTGTTGCTGTAAGATATCCAAGAGGTTCCGCTCTAGGCTTAAAGATCGAAGATGGTTTTAGCAAAATTGAAATTGGTAGGGGTGAAAAACTTTCAGAAGGAGAAGATGTTGCAATCCTTGCTGTTGGTTCGATGGTTAATTATGCTGAGAAAGCATCCGATATTCTAAAAGACGCAGGGATAAATTGTGAACTGGTTAATATGAGATTTATCAAACCGCTTGATACTAATCTTTTAGATGACATTGCCGCTAGACACGATAGAATTGTTACCCTGGAAGAAAATAATCTTCCCGGTGGTTTTGGATCAGCTGTTCTTGAGTATCTAAATGACACTAATCATAAAAATGAAATTTTAAGAATTGGAATTCCTGATAAGTTTGTTGATCACGGAACTCAGACTCAGTTGCATAAACAAATTGAAATTGATCCAGACGGTATCGTAGAAAGAATCACTTCTTTTTGTAAAAGTCCAAAATCTTCTTCGAAAGTTAGTATTTAATGGAAAAAACAAGAGTAGCTGTAATTGGTCTAGGAAGTGTTGCACAGCTTGTTCATCTGCCAAATTTATTAAAAATAAAAAATACCGAAGTCACTGCAGTCGCCGAAATTAACAGAAGCAGGTTATTATCTATTGCTGATAAGTATGAAGTAAAAAATCGATATACCAATTATAAAGACTTACTTAATAATGATAATGTTGATGCAGTTATTATTGCTACTCCGACGCATCTTCACAAACAAATGGCTATTGACAGTCTGAATGCTGGAAAAAATGTACTTGTAGAGAAACCACTTGCACTTACCAGCGTTGAAGGACAGGAAGTAATTGATTGTGCGAAAAAGAATAACAAAAAATTAATGGTTGGTATGAACCTGCGTTATCGACCTGATTCTATGTTAATAAGAAGTTTAATTGATGCTGGTGAATTAAGTGCGGATGGGTTAGAAAGCAAAGCAGCACAGAAAAGTGGTTCAATAAAAGAGAAGAAGCTGGTGGTGGAGTTATCTTAGACTTAGGTATAAATCTAGTCGATCTTGCATTATGGCTTGCTGATTATCCGAAAGTAGTTTCAGTTTCAACACAAAATTATCATCATCATTCAAGAAATCTGGAAGATACTTCCCTGAGTTTTATAAGATGTGAAAATTCAATTCTTATCAGTATTGAAGCCAGTTGGACTCTTGCCGAAGAAAGAGATGCCTTTAATGCTAATATTTATGGAACGAAGGGAAGTGTGGCTGCTAATCCTTTCAAATTAATAAAGAGTTTGGAAGATGAACAGATTGATCTTGGATCAACGTTTTTAGAAACTCCAACTGAAGCATTTAAAAAATCTTACTTGAATGAAATTAAAAGTTTCATCGGTGCAATAAGAGGTTTGAATCCTGTTTTCTCATCAGGAGAAGAAGCATTGCAGCTTCTGAAAATTGCCGAGGCAATGTATAAGTCAGCCGAAGAAGAAAAAGAAATAAAAATTTCATAGTATTATGAA
>JARRKF010000175.1:0-4544 GCA_037388405.1 Ignavibacteriaceae bacterium
GAAACTTTTATGGACAATAAATTTATTCTTTATCTAAAAGCATTCGGAATCTGGTTCATTCTTGCAGTCAGTGCTATTATCGTAGCGATTTTCAGAAATGAAGTATTATTGCCACCATTGGGCGAACAAACAGCTCATCAAATCGGAACTATATTATTTCTCATAGTCCAGTTTTTAATAATATACCTTTTTATAAATCGGATTAAGTTGAGAGAAATTAAAACAGCTGTACTTATAGGAATTTTTTGGTTAATTCTTACAGTTTGTTTTGAGTTTTTATTTGGACACTATGTTATTGGTCATTCGTGGGAAAAATTATTTGCTGACTATAATATTTTTAAAGGAAGACTCTGGCTGCTTGTTCTTTTGAACAATTTAATAGCTCCGATTATCAGCAGTAAGCTTATCAGGAATTAATAAATTATTTCCAGAAGCCATATTTTTTTATGTGCCGGTAAGCCATATAAGCAACAGCACTTGCCTGTGCCGCTCCTAAAATATAACGAAACATATTAAACTTAGAATCCTTTAAATATTGCTGATACAAAGGTGAAGTGAAATGAGTATTGATTTCATTGCTGGAAAATTCTTCTGATTTACGACCTCATCGGGGAGTCCGGTATAAAGAGGTTCGCTTAAAATTTCATTTATGTTATACTTAAATTCTATTGGTGGAACTATTCCCTGAAATCTGTATGTAGAATCAATATTCTTATAGACAACTTCTTTCAGTTGACAAAAATCAACAGAAGAAAAAAATAAAGTCATTGTCAAAACCAGAATTGGAAAATATTTCCTCACAATAATCACATATATAAATTATTTATGCTTTAGAGTGATCTATTTTGATCCCTTTGTTTTTCATGTATGAAATAACATAATTAAAACAAACTTCATCCTCACCAAGAAACTCGGGAGGACAAATTCCCTTCCTGTCAAATTTTACTTCAAGGAATAATCGCGCTGCTGCTGAACACGAATAGCCTGTTGTTCTTGCCATTGATGATCTGCCTGAGGCTGAATCGAACTCATCAAAAATAAAATAACGATGAGAAACATTTATAGATTTTACTTCGCCTTCAATAAAAATTTCCAGCAGTGTAAAATCTTTTTCTTCCTTTTCCGGCGCCCAGAATGGAAAAAGTAATTTGGCTGTAAGATCTATTGGTTTTACAAATTTTCCTTTTATTTCAATTTCCTTTTCGCTAAAGAGTCCAACTTCTCTGAAAATCTTCATTAGCTCGATATGGCCCGGGTACCGCAAAGTTTTTTCAAGCATATTCGGGATGTTCATTGTTTTAAGCAATGACCTAAGTCCATCTGTATTGAAGGCTTCGAGATCTCCAATATTTTTATAATTAATAATTTCCGGATCTGAAAGTGCTGGTTTCTCAACTATTTTTCCATCAATTACAATTCTAGCTGGACGAATATATTCTTCTATCACATCAATCGGAGAGAAGAACGCTTTGTAATGAAAAGGCCATTCGTGTTTATAAGGAAGTCCGCCAACGATACATTTGTAATTTTCAACTTTCATTGTTCGATTATGATATCCAAGAATGATATTGCTCAGTCCGGGTGAAACACCACAATCAACAATTGCGGTTACACCTTTTTCTTTTGTAAGTTCATTAAGCAGAAAAGGATCTTCAGGGAAAAAGGAAACATCAACAATATTTTTTCCAGCAGTAATTACAGATTTGAGAGCTTTAAATCCCATAAATCCAGGAAGCGCTCCTACGACGAGATCGCTGTCTGAAATTACTTTATTTAAGTTTTTTTCTGATGAGAGATCTGAAGTGATTTTGTTTATTTTTTTGTTTGAAAGATATTTTAATCGGTTAGCATCTACGTCAGCAATAGTTATAGCATAATCATTTGAAAGCTCTTCGGCAACTGTGCTGCCTATAAATCCCGCACCAAGTATTACTACTTTTTTCATAATAAAAAGTTTTAATGTGAATTACTGATCTTTCATTGTTTCAATTTTGATAAAAGAAACTTCACTCTTTTCACCACAGCATCAGCTGAAAAACCATATTCTTTAAAAATAATTTCATAAGGTGCTGATGCACCAAACTTTTCTATGCTTATCGAATCGCCATAATCGCCAGTATATTTTTCCCACCCCTGTTTGACTCCAGCCTCAATTGAAATTCTCGCTTTAACAGATTTTGGAAGAACAGATTCTTTGTATTCTTCGGGTTGTGCTTCAAATAATTCCCAGCTTGGAAAGCTTACAACTCTCACTTTAATTCCTTCGTTTTGCAAAACATTGAACGCTTCAACTGCCAGTGAAACTTCGGAGCCCGAAGCCATTATAATAACTTCGGGGTATGTACCATTTTCAATTAAAGTGTAGGCACCTTTCGATAAATTTTCCGCCGAATTCATTTTGGTTCTGTCAAGCACAGGTAGTTTTTGCCTTGTCAGTGCAAGTGCGACCGGACTGCCTTTGTGGTTAATTGCTTCTTTCCAGGCTTCAACAGTTTCATTTGCATCTGCTGGTCTTATTACAACAACTTTCGGAATTGCTCGCAACGATGATAAATGTTCAATTGGCTGATGAGTTGGACCGTCTTCTCCAAGTCCTACACTATCGTGAGTGAAAACATAAATAGGTCTCACTCCGGATAATGATGCAAGTCTTATTGAAGGTCTCATATAATCTGAAAAAATAAGAAATGTTCCTCCATAAGGAATTACACCGCCATACAAAGCCATTCCATTAAGTATTCCACCCATTCCATGTTCTCGAATTCCGAAATGAAAATTTCTTCCGTTTCTGTTTTCTGATGAAAAGTTAGTTGACTCTTTGATGTATGTATTATTCGATGGCTCAAGGTCTGCCGAGCCGCCAATTAATGTTGGAAGATGATCTGCAATAGCGTTAATAACTTTACCGGAAGCCGATCTTGTTGCAACTTTTTCTGTATAATTTGTGAATTTTGGAAGTGATTTCTTCCATTCGTCTCCAAAATCGCCATTAAATACTTTCAAAAATCTTTTTGCATCATCGGGATATTTTTTCTTATAGTTTGCGAATAGTTTGTTCCATTCATTCTCATAATCTCTAAAACTGATTTTCAATTTATTAAAGTGATCCGAAACTTCATTTGGTACATAAAAATACTTATTCTCATCCCAACCAAGATTTTTCTTAGTGAGTTTTACTTCTTCTTCGCCGAGCGGTGAACCGTGAGCAGACGAAGTGTCCTGCTTGTTTGGACTTCCAAAACCGATGTGTGTTTTTGTAATTATTAGTGTCGGCTTGGTGGTTTCCTTTTTCGCTTGTTCAACTGCATTATCAATTTGTGAAAGATCATTCACATCATCAATATTCAAAGTCTGCCAGCCATAAGCTTCAAATCTTTTTTGAATATCCTCAGAGAAAGCAAGACTTGTTTTTCCGTCGATTGTAATTCCGTTATTATCATAAAAGAAAATTAATTTGCCAAGCTTTAAATGCCCTGCGAGTGAAGCTGCTTCGTGCGAAATTCCTTCCATCAAATCGCCATCGCTGCAAATTCCATAAATGAAGTGATCAATAATTTTTATATCAGGTTTATTAAAAACTGATCCAAGATACTCTTGTGCAATTGCCATTCCTACTGCATTTGAAAAACCTTGGCCAAGAGGGCCTGTTGTTGTTTCAACTCCTTCAGTTAAACCATATTCAGGATGACCGGGAGTAATGCTTTTCCACTGTCTAAATTTTTTCAAATCATCCATAGATATTTTGTAACCGCAGAGATGAAGAGTAGAATACAAAAGCATACTTCCGTGACCTGCTGAGAGAATAAATCTGTCACGGTTTTTCCAGTCGGGATTTTCAGGATTGTGCTTCATAAATTTTGTATAAAGTCGGTAAGCAATTGGTGCACAGCCCATCGGCATACCGGGATGACCAGAGTTTGCTTTCTGAACTGCATCAATAGCAAGGAAACGAATTGTGTTAATTGATAACTGGGAAATATCTTTTTCAGGCATTAATTACTCCTGTGATACAAAATTTATTATAATGGAAAATGAAGGTGATTGAAACGTAAAATTTATAATTAAACAGAGCTAGTTATAATAAAAACATTATCAATCTTGAAGGAAAAATTACAGCTATTTTGTTGGAATTAAAATAATCATATGAATAAAAAGAAGGAATTTTTAATCAATATTTTATTTTCTATACTGCTTTATAAAATCTTCAACTTCCGGCAAGCCGCCCTGGTAAATTAGATAACCGTTGCTCGGTTCTCTTTCTGTAATTTCTCCGGCAATTGGAGTGAGCATTATCTCTTTTACTTTTTCAGGATCAGTAGTTTGTCCTAAAGCCCAGCCAAGTTTTACGTAAGCAACTTCGGGAAGCATATTAGCAGCAGGAATAACTCCGAGTTCCATCATATCTCTTCCGGTATCGTAAACATACATCTGCACATAACCCCACAATGTCTGCACTGTCATATAAACAGCCACATTTTTTTCTTTAGCGCGTTTAAGTGCGGGATACATTGGTTTGTTTACGTGACCAAGTCCAGTTCCTGCAA
>JARRKF010000176.1:0-4809 GCA_037388405.1 Ignavibacteriaceae bacterium
CAGCAATGATAACTTCGTCGATGAAAGGATTTTGTTCAAGTAACGAGCTCGTATACTCGCGAAGGAAATATGATACTCTGCTTTGAGGATATTTTTGCCTAATAATTTCAGCCAATGGTAACGATAAAACAACATCGCCAATTCGGTCGGTACGCACAACAAGTATTTTTCCGGGTGAAATCATTTACGCGATAAGTAAGGATTATTCTTGATAAAAAATCGCCAGGGTAATTCTGTTGATTTTGTTATTCCGATTCTTTTAGAAACTCCGATTTCACTTTTTGGAATTCTTTTAGCATCCAATATAAAAATTTTTTGTCCAGTTAAATCAATTCCTGAATGAGATCTGTCAATCCCGAATGCCTGGCAAACTTTTCCGGGACCGCTGGTTAAATTAATAATCTCCTTTTCACTCTTTAGCTTTCTGCCAAAACGATTTTTGATCATATCATCAATGCCTTCAAGAGGTTCAACGGCACGAATTAAGACGGCTGTACCCTGCCCTTTTTTCCCGGTCACCACATTACAACAATGATGATTACCATAAGTAAAATAAACATAAAAGTATCCTCCTTCACCAAACATAATTTCATTTCTTTTCGTAATACCGCCAAAAGAATGAGCTGCTTCATCGAGATCTCCATGATAAGCTTCGACTTCAACTATTTTTCCCTTAAAGGTATTTTTATTATCTACCTTTACAAGTATTTTCCCGAGCAAACCTTTTGCCACAATGAGCAAGTTTCGTTTGTAAAAACCCCTAATTAATTTTTTATGCGGAAATTTTGTTAACATATGAAATGATGAAAGTACTAGATTTGCACAATTGAAAAAGAAAATCTATTGCGATTTAATTTCTAAACGGAACAAAAGTTTGATTATTTGTTGCTGGAAAAGAAAAATTATTATCCCTTTCAATTTGCGCATTCATTACCTGTTGAGCCAAATCTCCCAGCCTTTCATCAATTGATGATTCTTTATTTTCTTTCTGACTTTCATTACTTAGTGTTTCATCATCATCAATATTATTGATGAAAAAATTTCCTCTGGAAAAACTAAATGGAGAATCAGTTTTATCAGGAAGGTTAAATTCTTTTTTGTAATGAGTATATGTCTGGCTGGAATTTAATAGCTCACTAGCTTGTTTAATTAATGCATCGGCTTCATCAATGTTGCCTGTTAAAGAATTAATTTTCCCCAATAAAATAAAAGCCAGTGGATGTTCGGGAAATACCTTTAGTCCTTCTTCAAGAATATTGCGAGCTTTATCGATTTCATTTTGGGAGATATAAGAGTCGGCAGTTTTTAGAAATAAAGGGGAATTATTATCTCGTTCATATAATAGTTTTATCCTGCCAATTAATTTATCATTCACAATTCCTACTCGAACTATTATTTAAAGCTTTTAGCAAAAGCGTGTTTGATTGATGTGATCGAAACAAAAGAAAATCCGATAAAAAATAAAAGCTGGAATGGGAGTGTTGCAAGTTCCATAAAATAAATACTGGATACCACACCGATTAAACAATAGAATGCAAGTATTAATTCCATAATAACTGAAAACCCGATTTTCTTACTCAGATATTTTTTACCAACCCATGTATCTTTTTCTGAAACCAGTTTAAATTTTGGAGTACGTACAAACTCACTCTTTCTATTGAGAAGCCCTTCAAAAACTGCACGAGAATTATTCAAGGCAAAACCCATACTTCCTGCCATAAAAATTGGAAAGAGAACAATTCTTTTTCTCCAATCAGGATGAATATCCTTTTGAGAATACAAGTAGAAGAGGAATGAACTTATAAATGCCAGCACAAAAACAGACATGAAAGCAAAATAAACTTCGTGTCCACCACTATTCTTAATAAAAATCAGCGGGACATTTAAAATGGCTGCGAGAAGAATAAAAGGAAAAACGATGTTGTTTGTAAGATGAAATGAACTGTACAATTTTATTCTTAGAGGAACATCTGAATTCCATACAAGAGGAAGAATTTTTTTGGCGGTTTCGATTGCACCTTTTGTCCATCTGAATTGCTGAGATTTCAGTGCGTTAATTTCTGAAGGCAGTTCTGCAGGAGAAGTAAAGTCTTTTAAGAAGACAAACTTCCATCCGATTAGTTGTGCTCTGTAACTTAAATCCAAATCCTCCGTTAAAGTGTCATCGTGCCAATTGCCTGCATCTTCAATACAGGATTTTCGCCAGATTCCTCCGGTTCCGTTAAAGTTTATAAAGAATCCTGCTTTGTTTCGAACAGTTTGCTCTATAACAAAATGACCATCCAGTGCAAGTGCTTGAGCTCTTGTAATTAATGAATGATCTCCGTTTAAATGTTCCCAGCGTGTTTGTACCATTCCGACTTTTTCATCGGCAAAAAACTTTAGAGTTTTATTTAGAAAATCAGAATGAGGAATAAAATCAGCATCAAATATTGCAACGTATTCACCTGTTGCAGTCTTTAATCCTTCTTTAAGAGCACCAGCTTTAAAGCCTTCCCTATTATTTCTGCGAATGTGTTCAATGTTAAATCCTTCATCTTTCTTCCTTTGCACAACCTCAGCTACAACTGCAACTGTCTCATCTGTTGAATCATCAAGCACCTGAATTTCCATTTTATCTTTCGGGTACTCTATTTCACAGACTTTATCAATCAACCTTTCAACAACATAAAGTTCATTGTAAAGTGGCAGTTGAATGGTAACTAAAGGTTTTTCCGTAAACTCTTTATTAGGATTAAACCCAACATCTTTGTACTTCCGATGATAATAGAGAAGAAGAAAGCCATGAAGCCCAAAAATAAAAAGTATTGAAAGTGAAATGAAATAACTTATTAAAACTATTGAATCCATATATTTTCTTTCTAAACTACCAACCTGAAACTACTGCAAGCAAAATATCCTCTGATATTTTATCAACAGCAGATGCTATTGCGTTATCCCTTTCATTTGTAGCTGCACCAGGAACGTAATCGCCGTAGTTGGAAAAATTATTTTCAAAAATTGTTTTTCGCTTTACAAGATCTTTATAAATTACATTCACATTTATTGTAATTCGTCTTGAAGTAATCTGCTCGCCTGCACTCACAATAGAAGGTGCATCGGTTACAGAAGTTATTACACATTCCAGCACTGCGTCTGCTTTAGACCTGTCAGTAACCTGAAGCGAATTATCGTTTATAAACTTCTGAATCAGATTGTCTGTAAGCGATTCTCTCAATCCCGGTATTGCTGCAGGACTTTTATCCACAGCAACCGGAATTGCTATTGTTTTTAAATGTGTAGGAACGGATGCACCAGTAAAAGAGTATGCGCCGCATCCAAAATTAATCAAGATGCCCGTTATGAACAACAGCAACATTAAAACCGGGCGAAGCATCCTTTTAAAATTTCGCATTTTTAGAACCATTATTCTTCTGTCAGATCGTATTGTTTTATTTTGCGATATAGAGTTCTTTCGCTAATATTAAGCAACTTTGAAGCTTTCCTTTTATTTCCTCTTGTTTTATCCAAAGCTGCCTTTATTGTTTCTTTTTCAATTTCATCAAGCGAAAACCGATTTTTCTTAGTTTCTTCACTTTTACTCACATTTTCTCTTCCAGTATGAACCACCAGATCTTTTAATTCAATTAAATCTTTTTTTATCTCAAACAGTGCACGATAAAGTATTTCCTTGTCTGCATCTTCAGGAGATTTTCTCAAATAAACCGGCAGGTTCCTGTTAAAGTTTATATTATCTTTGGCTGTGAATAAATGTGAGAATGAATCCACATCAAGTATTCCGTTTCTTGAAAGTGCAGTTGCGGTTTCTACTGTATTTTTTAGCTCACGAACATTTCCAGGCCAATTATACTCCACAAGTAGATTCATTGCTTTATGAGTCACCTGAGGAATCTCAATATTATTTGTACGTGAATAATCTTCCAGAAAATAGTTAACTAACAATTCAATATCTTCTCTTCTTTCCCGAAGAGGAGGAATGCTGAGAGTTACAGCCTTCAATCTAAAATAAAGATCTTCTCTAAACTTTTTACTGTCAACTTCTTCCTGCAAATCTTTATTAGTAGCTGCAATTATCCTAACATCAACTTTAGTAACTGTCTCAGCACCGATTCTCATAAACTCTTTAAACTCAATCGCTCTTAAAAGTTTAACCTGTGTGGTCAGAGGCATTTCTGCAATCTCATCAAGGAACAAAGTACCACCATCAGCAATTTCAAAATAACCTTTTCTTCCTTCAACTGCACCAGTAAATGCACCTTTCTTGTGTCCGAAAAGTTCACTTTCCAAAATGCCCTCTGGAATCGCACCACAGTTGACACTTACAATTTCCTTACCAGCCCTTTTGCTTGCATCGTGGATTGCTCTTGCAAAAACTTCTTTTCCGACTCCGCTTTCACCATATATTAATATCGTTATATCAGTAGGAGCAACCTGCATTACAATATCCACGAGATCATTAATTTCTCCGGATCGTGCTATAATTCCGTTTCTACTTTTAAATTCTTCTCTAGTCACTTAAAAAATAAATTTTATTTGAATGCCAATTTGACGTAAAAATAAAAATAAGGATTCAAGGAGTTATATTAAATAGATTTATTTTTATACAAAAAGCGTTAAAAATGCTAAAAATCGACTAAAATGCTGTCCTCGGCTAAAACAATTTTTTGCTTAATTGTGCTGGAAAGGTTTGCCAAAATTTCATTGAGAGAGTGAGTATCTTCATCTGAATAATGCGTTAAGTAAATGAGGGCTGGTTGCAATTTTTCTGAGTTCTTTAAAATCGATTGAAGAGAAATATGTGTTAATTCA
>JARRKF010000177.1:0-4007 GCA_037388405.1 Ignavibacteriaceae bacterium
GCAGGTTGACAGTTAGTACCGCAGATGAAGCCAATGCTTACATTGATAAGGTAATTCATTACGAAAGGGATAGCGAACAAGGTAACTGGAGAAATCTTATTACTTTAATTGCAGATGATGGCTATACTTCAACCAGATATGAAGGAAGTGAGCACACTGCTCCATCCGAAACTTTAGCTAATGATTACATTCCACAATCATTTGATCTTAAGAAAATCTATGCTGCTGATTATCCAGTTGTAATCACAGGCAACGGAAGAAGAAAACCGACAGTAAATACCGATATAATCAATACTATGAATCGAGGTACTCTTTTGGTTAATTATATAGGGCATGGTAATCCTGATGTATGGGCGCATGAATATATTTTTGAACGTTCTGTTGCAATTCCTCAGCTTATTAATGATAAATATTTTTTCCTTTGTGCGGCGACTTGTGATTTTGGTGTTTATGATATTCCAAACTTTACAAGTAGTGCTGAAGATCTAATTTTAGATAGAAAAGGTGGAGCAATAGCTTCATTCAGTGCTGCCAGAGTTGTTTTTTCAGGTTCGAATCATAATCTCAATATTAAATTCATAAACAATCTTCTAAGACAACCAAGAGAAATGCTGAATCTTCCGATACCCATTGGTTCGGCTGTTTTCAAAACCAAGTATGATTTGTATTCAGTCAACGATCAAAAATTTCATTTACTCGGAGATCCTCTTTTAAGATTGGATATGCCAGAGTACTTCGGATCAGTTGATTCAATCAATGGTCAGCTTGTGAATAATGATATTCAAATTAAAGCTCTAAGCAAAACTAAAATTTCCGGAACCATCTTTAAACCAGACAGCACAAAATGGAATGAATTTAACGGAGAAGGATTGCTTACAGTTTTTGATTCTGAAAGATCAAAAGTGATCGAAGAAATTAAACCATTCAGTATGATTATTCCGGGTGGAGTAATTTTCCGAGGAAGAGTTTCTGTAAACAATGGAGAATTTAATGCCGACTTTGTCGTACCAAAAGATATTTCTTACGAAAATAAAAACGGCAAGATAATTTTTTATTTCTTCGATATGGAATCTGATGGAGTTGCGTACACAAATAAAATTATAGTTGGAGGAACTGATACAACAGCTATAAATGATGGTGAAGGTCCGGAAATAGAAATCTTTTTTGACGATGCAGCATATACTAATGCTTATCTGGTTGGTCCGGAACCGGATTTAATTGTAAAGCTTTCCGATGAAACAGGATTGAACACAACCGGTACTGGTGTCGGTCATAAATTGGAAGGCATTTTAAATGGTGATCAGGGAAATCCATTAGATTTTACAAACTACTTCTCAGGTGAGCTTGATGCTGGTGGAAAACGGGGTGAAATAAATTATAAGTTTAATAAGCTAAATAATGGAGATTATAATCTGAACGTAAAAGCCTGGGATGTATTTAATAATTTCTCGAACGAGGAATCTTTTTTCACCGTTGTTAGTTCAGATGCATTGGTTGTAAGAGATGTTTATAATTATCCAAATCCATTTTCAGCAAACACAACTTTTACTTTTCAGCAGAATCTTGCACAGCCGATAGATGTAAAAATTAATATCTATACAATTGCAGGAAGATTGATTAAAGTTCTGGAAGAGAGAAACATCAACCAGAAATTTGTAAAGATAAATTGGGATGGCAGAGATGATGAAGGTGACCGGCTTGCTAACGGAACTTATCTATATAAGTTAATAGTTAAAACAAGCAACGGCGACTACTCGGAAAGCTTAATTGGTAAGATGGCAGTAATTAAATAAAGCAACAAATTTTTGAATAGTTTTAATAAATATTAAATACTTATATTTCAATTTATAAGAGGATTGTTAATGTTAAATGATAGTAAAAATTCTTGGAGGAAAGATAAAATGAAGGTACTATTATCCTTCTGCTTAATTGGTTTGACAGTGCTTGCAATTCCGGGTAAAAGCTATGCACAGGGTGAAGCCGCAGTTCCATTTCTGTTACTTGCACCCGATTCAAGATTTGGTGCACTTGGTGAATCAGGAACCGGTCTTGCTGACAACTCTGCTGCAATATTCTGGAATCCTGCAGGTATAGCATTTTTATCAGGAACTGAAGTTACTATTACACACAGTAACTGGCTGCCGCAATTTAATCTCGATTTGTTCTACGATTATCTGACATTCAGAACATATTTAGAAGATCTGAGTGGAAGTGTAACTGCGAGTGTTACATATATGAATTTTGGTGAGTTTGTAAGAACATTAGAAGGAGGTCCGGAACCTGTTGGAACATTTAGAGCTTTTGATGCTGCGATGACAGTAGGCTATGCAACAAAACTTGGCTCCGACTGGGGACTTGGACTAAACTTTAGAATTATCCACAGTCAGCTTTCTACTCAACCCACCGGTGAGGAGCAGGGAAGTGGTGTTGCAACTACAGTAAGTTTTGACATCGCAGGAATGTGGAGACCATCTTATCTGAATATTTTTGGCTGGGAGCTTGAAAATCGTTTAAGCATTGGTGCTAATCTGAGTAATATGGGACCAAAAATTACTTACATAGATCAGGCACAGGCAGATCCGATACCAACTAACTTCAGGTTAGGTTTTGCATTCCAGGTTTTCAACGATGAGTTCAATACTCTTACTTATACACTTGACTTTAGCAAATTGCTTGTAAGCAGACAAACAGTAATTGAAAATGGAGATACAACTTCACAATCTGATAGCTGGTATGAAGCAATCTTCACATCCTGGGGTGATCAGCCCATTAGTCAGGAATTAAGAGATGTTGTTACTTCAATGGGATTAGAATACTGGTACGGCACACCGGGCGATTTTCTCTTTGCTTTAAGAGCTGGTTACTTCTACGAGGATCCTTCTTATGGAAACAGAAAATTTATGACATTCGGTGCGGGTCTAAGATATGATATTTACGGATTTGATTTTAGTTACTTAAGTGCATTTGAGAATAATCATCCGCTTGACGGAACTTTGCGATTCACAATTTTAATTGGATGGGGAGGTGTACCCGAACCTCAAAGAGGTTTTCCAAAGGGGATCTAAAATTTTAAAATGAAATATCTCTTCTCCGGATTTTTACTGATGATTCTAATCGGCAGCCTGCCTGTTCAACGGGCAGGTCTGTTCGCTCAATCATATATGGGAAAATTAAATCCTTTTCCTGCAACTCAACAAAAAGATTCCTTTGCAGATGATACTTTAAGAATACTTGCCATTATGGTTAGTTTTCAGGAAGATGCTGATGGAACTACATTTGGTAATGGAAAGTTCGGTTCAATATACAGTCAGAATTATGGAAACGATATTTTAGATCCATTACCTCACGACAAACAATATTTTGAATCACATCTTCAGTTTGCAAAAAATTATTTCTATAAAGTATCAAAAGGTAAGCTTGAAATTGAATACACAGTTTTGCCAGATACTTTTTCCGTTTCTGACCGAATGAGAAATTTTTCTCCTGCACCCGGTTCAAATGATTTTACACCTATTGGAAATTTTGCTGTCGAAGCCTGGACAAAAGCAGATCAGCTAAACCCGGGTTTTAATTTCAGTAATTATGATGTCTTCCTGATTTTTCACGCAGGAGTTGGAAGAGATGTAACACTTCCCGGTAGCATTGGAAATGAACGCGATCTTCCTTCAGTTTACTTAAGCAAAAATGCTTTAAAAGAAATTTATGGAGAATCGTTTGAAGGAATCCCAGTTTCAAATGGTTCATTTAATATTACAAACAGCATGATAATTCCTGAAACCGAAAGCAGGGAACTGGAAACTATCACCGGAAGTTTTTTATTTGAAATAACTATTAACGGATTAATTTGTGCAAGCATCGGAAGTCATATTGGTTTACCTGACCTTTTTGATACTGAAACCGGTTTAAGCGCAATTGGCAGATTTGGACTAATGGATGGACAATCAATTTTTGCTTACAACGGATGTTATCCTCCGGAACCGAGTCCATGGTCAAAAATAAGATTAGGT
>JARRKF010000178.1:0-4005 GCA_037388405.1 Ignavibacteriaceae bacterium
TGATGGAACAACTCCGCTTCTTGAGCAATATATAGAACCCTACACTATCATACAGAAAGGTCCGATAAAAGTTGGGATTTTCAGTCTTCTTACACCAGAAACAAACTTGTTCTCACAACCAGCTCCAATTGTAGTTTCTGATGCAATTGTGGAAAAGGCTGCAGAGATGGTAACAACGCTCAGCCAGCAAAATTGTGATGTTATTATTCTTCTTTCACATTTAGGTGTTGCATTGGATCAGATTGTTGCTTCTTATGTACCGGGAATTGATGTAATTGTGAGCGGTCATGATCACTATAAATTTGAAACTCCACTAACAATAGCTGATCCCTTAGGCGGAACTACTCTTCTGGTTCAAGCAAAATCAATCTATATGTATGCGGGAAAAATGAAATTAGAAGTTGATAACGGTAATGTTCAGCTACTGAGTTACGAACTGATTCCTCTTGATGAAAACATTTCTGAGGAGCCAACTGTAAAAGCCAATGTTGATAATTTGATATCGGGAATCGAAGCCACGTACGGTCCTGTATTCTCACAACAGATGGGATATGCAAATGCTTTCTTTGAAGAAGAAGCTACTGGCCTTCTTAATCTTGGTACACACGATACACCAATTGGTAATCTTGTTACAGATGCATTCAAATCTACTTTTATGACCGATATTGCAATCCAGCCCGGAGGTTTTACAGCACTTCCACTTTGGGAAGGACCTCTAGTAGCAGCGGATGTGTTCAGGGTTAATGGATATGGATTTAATACCGTTAATGGTCTGGGATTTCAGATGGTAACTTTTAATATGTACGGCGAAAGCCTACTGGGAGGTTTAGAATTCGGACTTTCAGAAATTGAAAAAAATGATGAATTCCTAATACAGGTTTCAGGTATGCAGTATTTCTATGATGGAACACAGCCTCCATTTTCCAGATTGACAGGTGTGTTAATTAATGGATTACCGATTGATCCTACAGCTATATACTCTGTGACAGCTAACGAAGCTGTACTTCAAATTCTTGATTTACTAGGTATCCCTTACTCAAATGTTCAACTATATTCTGGCATTACAGAGTTCCAGGTACTATCTAATTATATAATTAACCAGGGTGGATTTATCCATCCAAAACATCTGGGGAGAATCTTGAATGTTGGTAATACACAAACCCAAACAATGCTGGCAGCAAATGGCTGGCTTAATTCGGAAGTAGGATTTTATCTTGACAATCCAACTATGACAGAGAAACTTTTCTTCAGAATGAACCTTAGAAATAATTTCGGAACCATTGATGGAACAGTGAAGATTGATCTTCACGAAGCAAATTTCAGTTTTAGGAGTGACTACTGTGAATTGCTTTTAATAGAAGATACATATGCAACTGCCGTTGGTAAAGGAAAAGTAAATGGTAATGGCAACTACGGATTTCTTTTAACAGCTCAAAGTGCAATTGAAGGATTTGAATCTCCTCACGGTGGGCTGAACATTGTAATCTGGGATATTGATGACGGAGAAAGAATTGTTTATGATAATCTAACTTCTCAAAACATTAATGGTGGAGCGATAATCATTAAGAGTTTTTCAGGAGAAAAACTTGTTGCTGAAGAAAATAATTTTTCAACACCTGTAGAATATTCTCTTACCCAAAATTATCCAAATCCATTTAATCCATCTACTACAATAAAGTACTCGATTCCAAATGCTGGAAATGTTCAGCTAAAGGTTTATGATATAATCGGAAATGAAATTGCAACTCTTGTAAATGAGACAAAATCTCCCGGCAGCTATGAAGTACCATTCAATGCCTCACAGCTTTCCAGTGGAGTTTACATTTACTCACTAAGTGTAGTCAATCCTTCGACAAGCTCAGGACAAGTTTTCGTACAAACTAAGAAAATGATTTTGATGAAATAAAAATATTATATAGAGCCTTCTTAAATGAAGGCTCCCTTAATTAAAAGGAGAAAGTTATGAAAAAAATGTTTGTGCTTTTCTTGCTAATAGTTCCTTGTATATTCACTCAAGAGATTAATAATGGAAACATAAGCCTCGTTTTTAACGACGAAAAAATTGATATGCCCATCAATAATATCTTACTCAATAAAGATGATAGTATCGTTTTAAGTTTTAAAGCCGAAAAACAAGATTCGACTGTTCAGCAGTTTGTAACTCTGACGCTCGGCTTAAAAAAGTTATCATCAGAACCGGAAGCAGAATCTCTTGAAGGCACAAAGATCATTATAAGAACTCGAGATAAGAAAACTGATTCCGGCAAAGAACTTTCTGTTTGGTTCAATGAAGATGAATCTAAACATCGCAAAAAACACTCTGAGACAATTCATTACGGGATATATAGTAAAGGTGAGAGAGTTAGCTGGGAGATAACTTCTGTGTCACTAAAAATAGATATTACTGAAGTCCAGCTTAAAGATGGAGTAATGCATATAAAGGGTGAGTTTAACGGAGAATTTAAATCAAATGCTGCTCCACCCGGGCAGATTGCTAAAATAGAAAATGGAGAATTCACCATAATATTTTAAAAATTTATAGAATAATACATAATGTTAATTCGGATATGATATATCTCTTGAAAAAAGTATAAAGAGTTAAAATATAATTTTAATAATTCTAATAAATAACAAGCAGTGAATATTAAATCAGTTAACTTGCCAGATAAAAACAGTTGCTGGTTTGTTGAACAAATTATTTGAAAGTTAAAATATAATTTCTCAAATGAAATTTAAATTCAATATGGGAGGCATAAAATGAAATTTTATTATTCGTTCTACTTAATAATTTTTATACTTATTACACCCTCCAGTTATTGTCAATCAATTGGATTTTTTGCAGGTTATGGCTTTCTAAATATGGGTGAAGTTAATTCAGATTTAAAAACATCACATTCTTCTTTTGCAAGTTTTGGTGCATTTGCTTCTCCACCCGAAGAAGTAAATGGAGGTTTATTTTTAGAAGGTAACATCAAATTTGGTATTGCGAACTTTAATTTGGGTTTGAGTGGAAACTATATATCCTCTTCTGGCAGTTTTCGCTACTCTGATGAAATAGGATTATTTGAAGAAAGTTATGATGTCAGTACTACGGAGATACTGGGTCTTTTTGAAATATTTATTGTTGAAGAATCAATTGTGAAACCATTTCTTCAACTGGCAGGAGGAATAGGTTTTGCAAAAGCTGAACATTTAGGTAATCTAAGAATATTTGCTGATCCGACTTACAACTTAAAAGTTACAAACACAGTCGATGGATCCTATTTTGCTGGTAGAATTAAAGGGGGTCTAAAATTTTTCGTTCAAAGTTTTGTATTTGAGATTGGTTTAGGTTATAGAATTGCAGATGCTGGAGAACTAGTAGGAGATCACGTAGAGAATGGAATAAAATATGCAAATATGCCAGTTAGAGATGTGAATGGTAAAGGGATTAAGTTTGATTATTCAGGATTGATACTAACTGGTGGAATATCAATTTTGATTTTCTAGCAATGAAGGAAATCAAGAAGGTAAAAATGTTAACGTACTAATATCAATTTCCATAATTTTCAGATTAAAGTAAGTTGGTCTTAAGTAAAGTCATTATATCGTAGGGAGTAGTTATGAAAAAGTATAAATTAATTTTTATTTCTCCATTTGCTATAATGCTTATTTTATATTGTACATCTTGTGGTGTTACGAAGGATATTTATGTAGGGTCCGAATATCCAAATTTTGTGAGAGATGAATCTATAGAAATTAAAGTTGGTGAAAAATTTAAATTCACAAAGTCTGACAGTTATCATTATATAATGGTGATTGAAAAAGCGAATGAATTTCTTGATACAGATTCGGTGAATCTTGTAATGGGGATAAGAGGGTCTGATATATAACCTTCTATATTATTACGCCCACTTATCCCCATTACAAGATTCACCGAATCTGTATCAAGAAATTCATTCGCTTTTTCAATCACCATTATATAATGATAACTGTCAGACTTTGTGAATTTAAATTTTTCACCAA
>JARRKF010000179.1:0-4003 GCA_037388405.1 Ignavibacteriaceae bacterium
TTAAATTATAATGTTTCAATTTTTAGAAAGTGTAACTAAGCATAGCAATAAAAGTGGGTGCCACTCCTGTTGCACCTCCTGGAGGGCTAAAAGCAAAAATCACTGGAAATTCAGCTCTCAAACTTAGATTTCCAAATGAATATCCAAAACCTGCATTTATGACACTTCCGCCACCAGTTCCAGATTCAGATTGTTTACTACCTCCACCAGGAAGAGGAGTTCCTAAAGACTCGTCAGTTGGACTACTCTCCTCCCAATCGACACTAATCGCAGCAAAACCAATTCCAACAACACCGAACCATCCTGACATTTTATCTCGATAACCGATTAAATAATTTCCCATTATACCATAAACAAATAAGTCTGTTGTTTCGGTATAAGTATGGAAATCTTCTGTAGTTTCCTCTGAGCTATGAGCAAATAGCACAGCAGTTAACTCAAAATTAGAATATGGAAACTTATATCCTAATCCGAACCCGTAACCTAAACCTCCATTTATATCAGTACCTAATCCGCCTCGAATTGAAAAGCTCCCATTATCATCTTGTGCGATTGAAGGATTTTGGTAAGAGAAAAACAAAAAGATGCATATGAAAAGTGTAATAAATACTTTCATTATATCTCCTATTTATGATGAATAATGAAATATAATAACTAAATCAAAAACTGATTTAATTGTTATAAAAATAATACTAATTTCAACAGATAGCAATAATTTCTTCTTATCAATTAAACATACTGTCACAGTCGTTCATCTAGTACTAGACCAACGTATTTGACATTATAGTTGGTTTTATGATCTTCTTCGGACAATAAGCATTGTTAAATGGGAAATTTTGATTAGATAAAAAAATCTTTAATTTTCAAGCGGCAATTATTTTTGCTATTTAACTAATTAAATATTAACAATTTAGGAGACTTCTTATGAAAAAGTTCTTTTACTCTTTCTTGTTACTTTTTGTTTTTTATAATTTTTCCCTCTATGGGCAAGATTTTGCCCAAAAAGGTGTTTGGGAAGCAGGTGGTATGATTGGTTTTTCAAGCACAACAGCAGTAAGCGATGGTGAAACAGGAGACGAAGCTTTAACTCAATTCACTTTTGAACCGTATATAGGTTACTTTGTAATTAATGGCCTTGAATTGGGATTAATTCCATCTTTCTCTTCCTTAAGTCAAGGTGATGCCTCAATATCTTCATTTAATATATTTTTTGCACCAGCTTGGAATTTTGATCTACAAAGTAAAGCTTTTCCTTACTTAGAAGGTAGGATTGGTTATGGCACTTCAACCTATGATTCTGGTGAAGGTGATGACCAAACATTAAGTGGTCTGTCGTGGGGTGTACGCGGAGGATTGAAATATCAGTTAGGAAGTAGTGCATTAGTAAATGCAAGCTTAGGCTACACTCAAATTACACTTAATCCAAAAGATTGGGATGGTGGTAGAAACGGCACAAACGTGTTTGATGTGATGGTCGGTTTTACGGTCTTCTTTGGAAAATAAATTAGACTAAAATTATTAAATGAATCCCGCATATAAAGGCGGGATTTTTTTATTCTTCAATTATACTTTTCTCTTTAGTCAATTGTATTACTATTTTTCCTCCCAAAAAATTCAAAGGGTCTTACATGCAATTCGAACGCAGCGCAGGTATTCTTCTTCATCCAACTTCACTTCCCGGTCAGTATGGTATCGGAGATCTCGGTAATGAAGCTTTTAAGTTCGTTGACTTCTTAAAAGAAGCAGGACAAACTCTCTGGCAAACATTTCCTTTAGGCCCTACAGGTTACGGGGATTCTCCATATCAGTGTTTTTCTGCATTCGCAGGAAATCCACTTTTAGTCAATTCTGACAAATTAAAAGAAGATGGATTTTTGACAGATAATGATTTAAACAATCCACCAGACTCAGACCCTAAAAAAGTAGACTTTGGTCAGGTAATAGAATACAAGAAATCAATCCTCAAAAAAGCTTATGCAAATTTTAAAAACAACTCTAATGGATTAGGTCAAGAATTTGAGAAGTTCTGCTTTACTCATAAAGAATGGCTTGATGACTTTGCTCTTTTTATGGCTTGTAAGGATCATCACGGTGGAGCGGTCTGGAATAGCTGGGATAAAGGTCTTGTGTTAAGAGAACCAGATGCTTTAAACGAATGGCGGAATAAATTGAGTGAGGAAATTGGCTATCATCAATTTATTCAGTTTAATTTTTTTCGTCAGTGGAAAGCTTTAAGAGAATATGCTAATCAGAATGGAATAAAGATAATCGGTGATATGCCAATCTTTATTGCATACGACAGTTCAGACTTGTGGGCCAACAAAGAACTCTTTACGGTTAATGAAGAAGGCCAATTAACTTTTGTTGCAGGTGTTCCACCGGATTACTTTAGTGAAACAGGACAGTTGTGGGGAAATCCTCTTTACAAATGGGATGTGATGGAGAAGGATGATTTTCTCTGGTGGAGAAAAAGATTCAGCAGTTTGTTTGAACTTGTTGATATTGTAAGAATAGATCACTTTAGAGGATTTGAAGCTTACTGGAAAATTCCAGGCGGAGAAAAAACCGCACAAAAAGGAAAATGGGTTAAAGCTCCCGGTCAAAAATTATTCAACACTTTAAAAAAGCATCTCGGTGAATTACCTATTCTTGCAGAAGATCTTGGAGTAATTACTCCTCCTGTTGAAGCTTTACGCGATCAGTTTGGATTCCCGGGAATGAAGGTTCTTCAATTTGCGTTCGGAACAGGAATGGAAAGAAAATTTCTTCCGCATAACTTTGTTCCTAATTGTCTGGTTTATACCGGCACTCACGATAACGATACTACACGTGCATATTTCGAAAAAGAGAAAGAAAAGGACGGCGACATTTTTGAACATGCACAGAAATATTTAAACTATTATGGGGATGATATTTTAGCTGAATTAATTCGTGTTGCATATGCATCAGTAGCTGCAATAGTTATAATTCCTATGCAGGATATACTGAAACTTGGCCGTGAAGCGCGGATGAATTTCCCAAGCACAACTGGTGGAAACTGGAGCTGGAGGTTTACCTGGGATCAGGTTGATGAAAATATTGCAAAACATTATTATGGATTTACACAACTTTACGAACGACCACCTAAGCCGGAAGAGGCTGAAGATATTGAAGTTGAAGAAGAATAATTCGATCCATATCATTCAATTTTAATTAAAGTTATAAAAAGGTGACGATTTCGGGATGATTTTTAATGAATCTATTTATTATTTAAAGAATCAAATTATAGTGAACTTTATATATTCTGATAACAAAAAAAGCAGGAGAACGCACTTGAAACAATTAACATCATTATTTGTATTATTCATACTTTTATTTACCGGTTGTAATAATGGTCAGGCATCCAATGATGGACTTGACTGGCAGACGAATTTAGAAAAAGCTATTGCAGAGGCAAAGACTGAAAATAAGGCAGTGCTCGTAAACTTTACGGGGAGTGATTGGTGCATCTGGTGTAAGAGATTAAGTTCAGAAGTTTTTCAACAAAAAGATTTTAATAATTACGCAGAGAAAAATTTAATTTTGGTTAAGCTTGATTTTCCTAAAAACATCGAGCAGACTGAGGCAACAAAATATTACAATAATTCACTCGCGCAGAAATATGGTATTCAGGGATTTCCCACAATTTTAATTTTTAACAGTAAGGGAGATTTAGTTGCAAAAACCGGATACCAGCCCGGCGGTGCTGCAAATTATGTCGAGCACATTAAATCATATTTATAAAAATTGAGTGTTTAAAAGGCGATCATTTGATCGCCTTTTTTGTTTGACTAAACACATTCATAAGAATAATTTTTACCTTCCTTCTAGGACTTACCCCCAAAAGAATTTATTTCGGCCAAATTAAAAAATTGCCTGAAAATGGTATTTCATGCATTCTCCCTGTTTTTCCATGCTTTTGGGGAGATCCTTAGATTAAAGCAACTCCTTTGAATTCAACAACTTAATTGTAGTTCAATCTTTT
>JARRKF010000180.1:0-3996 GCA_037388405.1 Ignavibacteriaceae bacterium
TTACAGGCTTTGCAAAAATTGATGGTAGACCAATAGCTCTATTTAGTCAGGATTTTACTGTGTTTGGCGGATCACTTTCAGAAGCGCATGCAGAAAAAATTGTAAAAATAATGGAAATGGCAATGAAGACTGGAATACCTGTAATTGGTTTGAATGACTCGGGTGGTGCGAGAATTCAGGAAGGTGTTGTAAGTCTTGGTGGATATGCAGATATTTTTTTATTGAATACTCTTGCTTCAGGCGTAGTTCCTCAAATTTCAGTTGTGCTTGGACCTTGTGCAGGTGGCGCTGTGTATTCACCGGCAATAACAGATTTTATTTTTATGGTGAAAAACACAAGCTATATGTTTGTTACAGGACCAAATGTGGTTAAAACTGTTACACACGAAGACGTAAGTTTTGAAGAGCTTGGTGGGGCAGAAACTCACGCAAGTAAAAGCGGAGTTGCTCATTTTGCATTTGATAATGAAATAGAAACCTTACATAATGTTAGGAAGCTGTTAAGTTTTATTCCGCTGAATTATCGAGACAGATCACCCGAAAAAGAATTCGATCATAGTTCAATTGCTCCAGAAAAAAAGCTCGATGAGTTAATTCCCGATAACCCGAATAAACCATACGATATGAAAGAAATTATAAATTTATTAGCTGATGATAATGACTTCCTTGAAGTTCATAAATATTATGCTGAAAATATTATTTGTGGTTTTTGCAGAATAGGAGGAATGGCAATTGGTGTAATAGCCAATCAACCTCAAGTACTTGCAGGAGTTCTTGACATAAATGCTTCCACAAAAGCTGCAAGGTTCGTTAGGTTTTGTGATGCATTTAATATTCCAATGTTGGTACTTGTTGACGTTCCCGGTTTTCTTCCCGGTACTGAGCAGGAATGGAATGGAATAATTCGGCATGGTGCAAAACTTTTATTTGCTTTTAGTGAAGCAACAGTTCCTAAAGTTACTGTTATTACGAGAAAAGCTTATGGTGGAGCTTATGATGTTATGAATTCGAAACATATTCGTGGTGATTTTAACTTTGCCTGGCCTTCTGCAGAAATTGCAGTAATGGGACCTAAAGGAGCGGTTGAAATTATCTTTAAAAAAGAAATATCTAAAGCGAAAGATCCTTCAAAAGAAATTGATAAAAAATTACAAGAGTACGTAGAAAAATTTGCAAACCCTTACATTACTTCCGAAAGAGGTTACGTTGATGATATTATAGCCCCTAGGGAAACGAAGCAAAAGCTGATTTATGCCTTCAATTTGCTTCGCACAAAAGTTGATACTAATCCAAAGAAGAAACACGGTAATATTCCTCTTTAGGTGGTTAACCTTTTATTATTTGGTGAGTTATAGGAAACGTTTGATTTTTTACTTGATAAAAGTTTTCCTAAATACTAAATTTGTTAAAGAATTTTAATAAATAGAGAACCTATGAAGTCAAAATTATTATTTATTCCATTTCTGATATTATCACTATTCATTGTCTATTCCTGCGGAAGTAGTGATGAAATAACCAAAAAAACTGAAGAAGCAACAATCAATAAAAATAGCGTTGTTGATGAAATGCTTGAACAGGCAAGGCAATACTATTTAACAGCTCTTGAAAAGCAGAAAGGTGATTCAATTGAAGAGACTGTTCAAAATTATGAATCTGCTTTAAGAATAATTAATAATTTAAGTTATTATCCCGGTGTTGATAATAACGAAGCTTACATTGAACTCGAAACTTCAATTATAGAAGATTATAAAGCATACGTTGACGGACTATCCGAACTTCCTCCGGGTGTCTCCTTAGCTGCACTCGAAGAATGGATGAAAGATTCTGTTCCGGAAATTGAAATTCCTGAAGGAGAAACGACTGAGAGTGAAATTATACCTGCTGATATTCCACTGGAAGTAAATGCATACGTTGAACAGTACCTGACGTATTTTACAGGAAGAGGAAATGAGGTAATGCAAAGATGGCTTGAGAGATCAGGCAAATATTTTCCTTTAATGTCAAGCATTTTTGCCGCTGAAGGATTGCCAAAACAATTAATCTATTTAAGTATGATGGAAAGTGGTCTGAATCCGACAGCTCGCTCTTGGGCAAGAGCTGTAGGGTTGTGGCAATTTATTAAATCTACAGGTACGCTTTATGGTTTGGATGGAAATTTCTATTACGATGAAAGAAGGGATCCGGTTAAATCAACTACTGCTGCAGCAAAACACTTAAAGGATTTATATACATCATTAGGTGATTGGTATCTTGCTCTTGCAGCATATAATTGTGGTGAAGGACGTATTCGTCGAGCAATGATGAAATCCGGAGAAAGTGATTTTTGGTCTCTTCGCAGATATCTTCCCAGACAAACCCGAAATTATGTCCCTCAATATATTGCCGTTTGTTTGATAGCTATGGATCCTGCTGCATACGGATTTACAGATATTGAATATCAGGATCCTTATGAGTATGAGACTTACAATGTTCCCGGTGCAATTGACTTAGGTTATTTAGCATCTGTTTCTGGAACTGATATTGAGACTTTAAGCGATATGAACCCTGAACTTACACAATTAAGCACACCACCTGATTTTGAAGGTGGTTATCCATTAAAAATTCCTAAGGGTTCGCTTGGTAAGTTTGCGGCACAAATGCAAAATATTCCGGAGTCTGCACGACGTACTTTTTTAGTTCATGAAGTAAGAAAAGGAGAGACTCTTACCCGTATTGCAAGAAAATATGGTGTTTCAATTTACGATTTAGCTGATGCAAATAATATTTCTACTAAATCCAGATTATATGTTGGTGTACCTTTAAGAATTCCCGTACTCGTTAATCCGAATGAAAATGATTACTCTGATAATTCAGATATAGAAGTTGCAAATGATAGTGGAAATAACACTGAGCAGGAATATGTTTCGCCATATGTCTCATTAAACGGGAATGACCAAAATGTTGAATCAATTAAAGAAGTAGATGGAACAATAACTCAAACAGATAGTTCAGTGGATGAAAATCTGGTTGCCGATATAGAAAGTTCCGAAAAGGAATCTGTGGGTACGATGGAAGCAATTGTTCCGGAAGGTTTTGCACCTGTTGACTATAGAGTGAAAAAAGATGATAGCCTTTTAGGAATTGCTGATTTATTCAATGCAAGAGTCAGTGATGTAAGAAACTGGAATAATATTCCTTATACTACATCAATAAGGGTTGGGCAGAAACTTACTATTTATGTCCCTGAAGAGAAGCAGGATTACTACGCAAGCATTGATAAAAGTACAGAAATTGTTGAGCAAGCACCCTCAAATTATTCATACGATTCTAAAGCATCGTACGTGTATCATAAAATAAGAAGAGGCGAGAGTTTAGGGTTAATTGCAACTCAGTATGGAGTAAGTATTGCAGCTATAAAAGAATGGAATGATTTGTATGACAATAAAATTATCGCCGGTAAAAAATTAAAAATCTATACTGATGAAGATTATGCACCTGTGAGTAGTTATACATCAAAAAATACGAAAGGTAGACTGAATTATTACAAGGTTAGAAAGGGAGACACGATAAGTGAAATAGCTGAAAGATATCATATCTCAGTTGCAGAACTTAAAAACTGGAATAGATTAAGAAGCAACAAAATTATTGCAGGACAAAATCTTAAGATTTACTCTTCCGGGAACACAACCTCTTATGTGGAAAGTACACCTGATAATGACGCAAACGTTAATTATCATAAAATAAAAAAGGGTGAAACATTAGGCGAAATTGCCGAGCTCTACAAAGTCTCAGCATCGAATATAAGAGACTGGAATGGAATAGCTGGTGATAATATTGTCGCTGGTAAAACTTTAAAAATATATTCAGATGCTACTCCCCGAACAGAAACGACAGGCAATACAGCTTCGAGCAGCGAGTTGACAAGAGAAGCAGTTAATCATACTATTCAGCCTGGAGAGACGATAATTGCAATTTCTGCATTATACGATGTATCAGTCGATGATATTAAAAAGTGGA
>JARRKF010000181.1:0-3995 GCA_037388405.1 Ignavibacteriaceae bacterium
AAGAATAAAAGGAATTTAGTAACAACTCAATATATTTAACTCTCTTAGCACTATAATTGATATAATTTTTACATTAATTCTCCTGTTATGGGTTTAAACCTCTGAAGGGTAAACATTTTTTGGAAAAGGGCACTGCTATACTTATAGACCAAATTCCATTGGGGATTCTCACGTTCTCACGCAACGGTCGGGTGGAATTTATCAACCAGAACTTTCACAAGTTAGGGCTGCTTTACCAATTCAACACTTCTCTGTTAAACATTAATATTTTAAAGTATAACATCTTTCCTCCCGCAAATATTATTGAAGAACTCCGTAACGCTTTAAACGGAAAACCATTCGAGAGTGAAATAGACAATATAAAAACCAGCGATGGAAAATTCATATCACTAAAAGTTAAAGGTTTACCAGTTTATGAAGGAAATGATATAATAGGCGGCATACTAATAATCGAGGATATGCAACCCCTCAATGAGACAAAGGAAGAAGAGGGAGTCAAATTTAAAATAACCGATGAGTACTTAAGCAAAGAAGAAATTTTTCTTATCGTTACTGATACCAACGGCGATATAAAATATTCCGCCGGTAAAGAAAATCCCGAGTTGAATCTTTTAAGAAAAGAAATAACCGGAAAGAATATTCGTGAAATTTTTAATGAAGAGACCAGAGAAAAAATTCTTCAGTCATTTAAAACTGCTCTTCAATATGGTGAGAATCAAGTTCTGCAATTAGAATTTAAAATTGATAACAAAATTATTAAGTATAACAGCACAATAGAACCAGTCATTGGGGAAAACGGATTCGTTCAGATAGTATACTTTATTTTCAAAGAAATTCCGGGGGAAAGCAAAGATGCTCTTTTAAAGCTGGAGAAACTTAATTTACTTCAGTACTACGGGGAGATAAACAGAAAGAAGGATACAGGTTTCATTCTTATAAACAATAACGGAAAAATTTTAAGCTGGGATGAACAGTTTGAAAGAATCTCCTCTTTAGAAACTGCTGAAGAAAAAATCATTAATGATATCTTTCCTTCATTAGATCTGGGTGAATATTTAAAAATTATAAGGGCTCTCAATGAAAGCAACTCCTGCGAATTAAACACATACCTTAAGAACAAAGTTGCCGGGAACATTCCAGTAAATTTAAATTTCTTTAAGGCAAAAGAAAGTGAAGCAACATTTATTGTCGTCTGCTCGCAAATTAAAACGGACATACCGGTAATCAAGCAGGAAACCACGCAGACAATTGAAACAGAGGAAATGTTCAAAGAGCTTGAGCAAGCTGTTTGCAAAATTGATAAAACCGGGAAAATCCTACAGACTAATCCCGCTTTTGATTTAATGTTAGAGTTTCAGGATGTACTGCTGCAAGGGGAAAATTTATTTGAGCTTCTACTTGCTGAAATGCCCGCCAACTCCTTACAGGAATTGCTAGCATTAAAACCCGGGGAAAGAAAATCTTTTGATGTTAAAATAAGGAACAGACAAAATCATAAGCTAGACGTAAATCTGATTGCCGAAGCTGTATCATCTACTGGAGACGTTCCGGATTCTTTCTATTGTTTCTTGACCAAAAATTTCGAATTAAAATTAAGAGGCTATGAAAGTATTTATCAGTCATTAATGAGCTCAACAAAAGAGGCAATGGCTGTTGAACTAGATGGGAAGATTACGAAAGCGAATGATTCGTTTGTGAAGATGTTTGGGTACAACACTGCCGAAGAGCTTATCAATAAAAAAATTATTGAGCTAGTAAGAGACGATGATATTCCAATAGCAAATAAGTTTTTTGATGTGGAAAGAAAGCCCAAAGAAGATCGAGAAAGAATCGAATTTTTTGCAAAGAGAAAAGATGGGACTATCTTTTACTCAGAATTATATTTTATCAAAATTAAAAATACTCAAGAGCAAGGCTCTATTTTTATTTCAAGAGACACAACTGAAAGAAAAAGAGCATTTGAAGCAGCAAGTGATTCAGAACAAAAGTATAAAAACATTGCAGATAACATCGACGATATTTTATATACTTTCGAAAGATTTAATGACAAGCTTTACCCATCATTCTACTCTTCTGCTGTAGAAAAAATAACAGGTTTTACACAAATAGATTTTTTAAACGACCCCAGATTATTTTTAAAAATAATTCATCCTGACGATTTCCGTGATTTGAAAAAGAGACTTTCATTTTTATGGAAAAGTGATCAGCAAGCATCAAGCGAGTTCGAATTCAGAATAATAAATAAAAGCGGAAACATAGTCTGGGTAAGAAATAAAATTAACGTTGTAAGAGATTCGCAAGGAAGAATCCAAAAAGTTTACGGTCTTATCAGCGATATTACTTACAGTAAACGCGCAGAAGAAGAATTAAAGCAATCTGCTGCAAATCTTAAAAAACTAAATGATGCAAAAGACAGATTCCTTTCAATCATCTCTCACGATTTAAGAGCTCCTTTCAGTTCAATTCTTGGTTTTACTGATCTTCTTTTAGAAGACGACACCTTAACAGAAACAGAGAAGCATCAATACATAACTTATATTCAGGATTCATCAAAATCTATGCTTGCTCTGGTTAATTCAATGTTAGAATGGACAAAGCTTCAGACTGGTAGGATTAAATTTGAACCCGAAAAAATAAGCGCAAAAGAAATAATAGATACATCAATAAATACTGTTTCCGGCACCGCATTGAAAAAAGGAGTAGAGATTGAGAACCTTGTTAATTCTTCATATAATATTTTTGCCGATAAGTATCTTATACTAATTGTATTCAACAATCTGCTTTCTAACGCTGTTAAGTTCACAAGACCGGGAGACAAAATAACTATCACTGTCAATACCGCCCCAACTGCCCGTTTTATAATTTTTTCTGTAAGAGATACAGGAATTGGAATTAAGAAAGAAAACCTGGATAAACTATTCAGCATTGAAACTAAGTATACTTCAGAGGGTACTTCAGGGGAAAAGGGCAGCGGACTCGGACTTTCATTGGTAAAAGAAATTATTGAAAAGCACGGCGGGTATATTGAAGTAAAGAGTGAATACGAAAAAGGAACTGAATTTTTATTTGCGCTTCCTGTTGCCTCTACAAAAATTCTTTTGGTCGATCCTAATAAAGCCGAGAGACTATTCTATTCTAAAGTCTTAATTAACATTACAACCGATTACGCAGTAAATGTAGTTTCAAATGGAAAAGAAGCTCTTGAAAGAATAATTTCTGCTCCACCTGCTCTTGTAATTACAGAGCATAAAATGCCATTAATGAGCGGTTATACCTTGGTTCAGGAACTAATCAAAAACAATTTAAAGAAAGCCATTCCTGTTATTGTATTGGCAAATGAAATAGATAGAGTTGCAATTGAAGAATACAAGGAATTAGGTGTCGAATACATTTTTAGCAAACCTGTGAATCTAATCAGCTTAAAGGATGCAATTGAGAAATCTTTGAAGAAAAAAGATTCTTAAAAATTATTCCACCAATTTTATCTTTTCTTTAAAACAATTCCTGTAGAAATATTTAAAATTAGTTTATCTGTCACTGTCGATATTGGTTTTATTCCTGCTAAATTTTCATCAACTAAAACTTCCCACTTACCACTTGGTAAATCGACATCTAAACTTTCTTTAGGATTTGCATTCAGAACTACCATAAACTCATCGTTTTTATATTTAAGATTGTAGCCAATAGCAAAAGGATTTCCATTAAATTCCATAACCTTTACATCATTATCGTTTGCTCGTCGAAAGGCTTCTAAATTTTTTCTTAACAAAATTAATCCCTGATAGTAATCGACAAGTTCTTTATTTATTTCTGCATGGTGATAATTGATGTAATTTGTTTCGTTGTCTTTATCATAGCTGTTATGATCAATCATCCCTTTCTGGGGATCTTCTTCTGGTTCATTGAACGGGATTACCTTACTTCTTGCAAACTCCTGTCCCTCACTAATCATTGTAATTCCTCTTGAAGTGAAAAGGAATAAAGCGGCTAGTTTG
>JARRKF010000182.1:0-3994 GCA_037388405.1 Ignavibacteriaceae bacterium
GAATCGAACTCCAAATCTTTTTCATCTCTTAAGAATAAACAAATTTTATCAACTTCAAGAGGATTTATATTAATATATGATTCAACTGGTTTATCGCTTTTAAGCTCGATAACTGAATCACTAAATTTTTCTTTTAACAGATTAAATATTTCTTCGGTAGTTTTCATGCACTCTTTTTAACGATAGATTCATTTCTAATTTTTTCCTGAAGTTTTAATAAACCTTCCAGTAATGCTTCAGGACGAGGTGGACAACCCGGAACATATACATCAACCGGAATAACTCTGTCAACACCTTTTAATACATGATAACCATGTTCCCAGTAAGGTCCGCCACAGTTTGCACAGCTTCCCATTGAAATTACATATTTAGGATCAGGCATTTGTTCGTACAAACGCTTAACTCTAATTGCCATTTTAAGCGTAACCGTTCCCGAAATTATAATTACGTCAGATTGTCTTGGCGAAGGACGGGGGATTACACCAAATCGGTCAAAATCATAGTGAGAAGCTGATGTTGCCATCATTTCAATAGCGCAACAGGCTAAACCAAAACCGACTTGCCATAGAGAGGATAGTCTTGCCCAATTGAACAGATCCTCAGTTTTAGCAATAACTATATTACCTTCCGAAAATTCCTGATCTAGTAATCCCATAATTAATTTGCTGTACTTAGTTCTTCTTTTTGAATAGATGGTTTTTCAATTTTCTTTAATACTGGCTCTTTGATTGCAGGACGTGCCCATTCTAGATCCCCTTTTCTCCATTCATAAGCCATACCGACTCCAAGTAGAATTAGGAATATTGCACCAATCAGGTAACCGACAAATCCAAACTCTTTAAATACTAATGCCCATGGAATAAGCAATACAACTTCAACATCGAATATTAAAAAGATTAGAGCAACAACATAAAATCGAATGTTGAATTTTATCCATGGAGATCCCTCAGGATTTTCTCCGCATTCGTAAGTAGTAAGTTTTTCAAATGTTGGTCGTTTTGGTCTTAAGAGACGGGCAACAAATAGAGCAATAACAACAAATAATACTGCTGTTAAAATGAAGACAAAGACCTTACCGAATTCTGTTAGCATGTATTTTAAAAATTTAGAAGGAAAATTAATACTACCCGCCTCTAATGTCAAGGAAAGTTTTCAATCACCGAATGATTTCTTTTTCTTGTTTCTAAGGTTCAATAAATTTATATTCATTTGCACGAAATACTTTCAGATATTCTGAGTATTTTTGCGTTCAGATTTTAAGTTGTCTTTTTTAGTCTACTACCATATTTAAAATTATTTTAATGAGTCTTGAAAAAATTTACTTAATTCAAACCATTACTGCTGCTGCAAATAACTTAAGGCTTAATCCCCAACAAATAGAAGTTGTGGGATTACTCCGTGAGACCATTACAAAGGCAGAAGACGTCGGGGCAGAATTTCTTAAGATGAAAAAATCAACAGAGTTGTCAAAACTTGCAATCAGGTTAAGTGAAATCAATTCATTTCTAACTCAGGGTAAAGTAGATTTTGTTAAGATTTCAGAACAATTTAAAGAACACAGCAGATATTTAATAAGAGATTTAAATCAATTTTTAGAAAACGTTAATCCACAAGTTTATAAAAACGCTTTCAATAAAATAAATAATGGGGATGCATCGATAATTGATGTTGAATTGGTGGACAGAGGTGGTTTTGCCTCAAAAGTAATGATCGAAAAAGAAGAAAATGTAAAGAAAGAATTTAATTATTCAGAACAATCTGAGATCGCTTCTACTTCGAATTTTGAAACGAAAATTTTAGAACCTATTAAATCTTTAGATGAAATTTTAAAGAAAATGTCTTCTGGAAATATAGATACTGACGAACTCAAAAATTATTGCAGTATTATTAATGAGAATGCACTTATTTCCAGACAACAAGGATTTCAGATTATTACCAAAATGCATTTAATAATAGCTTCCACTTTTAATGAAATAATTGAGGGCACGCTTTCTATTAACAAAAATCTAATCGATTCTTTGCGATCTTGCTTAATTGTTATTGTTGCAATAATAAAAAAGAAGGATGTTGATGTAAATGATTATTTAAGCAAAGCAGAAGAGTTCAATAATAAACATTTGAAGAAAAATATTAGGACATAACTGATGGAGATATTTGCTATAATAATGGCGGGCGGAATCGGAGCAAGGTTTTGGCCCAGAAGTAAAAAGAAAAATCCCAAACAACTTCTTAAAATTTTTGGGGATAATACATTAATACAGGATACTGTTAAAAGAGTAAACGGTATCTGTCCAAGAGAAAATATTATAATTGTTACAAATGAAAAACAAAGAGACGGTGTTATAGAGCAACTCCCTGATATTCCAGTCGAAAATATTATTGTTGAACCATTCGGAAGAAATACAGCTGCGTGTATTGGTTTAGCTTCAGTAATCATCCAAAAAAAGTCTCCTGACGCTCTTACTGTTGTGTTACCTGCTGATCATGTTATACTTGATAAAGATAATTTTATAAACACGATTAAGTCCGCAGCTAATTTTGCTGAAGAAAATCCTGCTCTTGTTACAATTGGTATTGTGCCTACAAGACCTGAAACAGGCTATGGATACATTCAAATAGATGAAGATTCCGGAAAAAACGATGTTTACAAGGTTCTAACTTTTGCTGAAAAACCAAATTATGCAACAGCAGTTAATTTTGTTAAGAGTGGCGACTTCTTCTGGAATAGTGGAATGTTTATCTGGAAAACAGAAACAATTATGAATGAAATACAAAAGCATATGCCTGATCTGTTTGAAGGTTTGATGAATATTAAAGAACAACTGGATTCTCCTGATTTCCAAAATATTCTTTCAAATATATACGGTCAATTAAGAAGTGTTTCCATTGACTACGGTATAATGGAAAAATCAGAAAATGTGTTTCTTGTAAAAGGACAATTCAATTGGAGTGATGTAGGTAGCTGGGAAGCGGTTTATGAATTAAGTGAAAAAGATGAAGATGGTAATGTTAAAATAGGCAGTATTTATACTGATATGGTTGTCGATTCTTATCTTTATTCACCTGAGAAATTTACAGCAGTAATCGGTGTGGATAATGTTATAGTGATAAATTACAAAGATACATTGCTTATTTGTAAAAGAGATAAAGCTCAGGATGTTAAAAATATAATTGATTACCTTAAGCTTAATAAGTTGAACGATCATTTATAATTTAAATGAAAAAGGTAATAACAGAACGCGATATTTTGGAGCTCGAACAAAAAGGGAATAAAGTTTTAATTAAAACTAAAGATACCTTAATTACTCCGCTTGCACTTGACAGAATAAAATCCTCAAAAATAGAAATCATTGAAAAAGAAGATTCCCAGCTAAGAAATTCCCAAACTAATTATATTTCTTCTACATCAAAGAACCGAATAGTCATTGGAAGTGATCATTCAGGTTTTAGATTAAAAAATACCTTATTCAAATATTTGTTAGAAAAAGGTTATAAGGTTGAAGATGCCGGAACGTACGATGAAAACTCTTGTGACTACCCGGATTATGCTAAAAAAGTTGCAATACAAGTGGCATCGGATGGTAGTGATTTTGGAATCTTAATAGATGCAACAGGAATCCCATCCGCTATTACAGCAAATAAAATTAAGGGGATTCGTGCGGCAACCTGCTATAATTCTTTTTCTGCAAAGAGTTCTCGCTCACATAACAATGCAAATGTGCTTGTAATTGGATCAAGAACTTTAGGAGAGGAATCAATAAAAGAAATTATTGATGTATGGCTTTCCACAGAATTTGAAGGCGGAAGACATCAACTGAGACTTGATAAAATAAGTGAAATAGAAAAAGGAAAACCTGATTAAAGAAAGCAGAAACAATTCATTTTGAAATAAAATGAGTGCATGTTAATTTTCTTTTGCAAAAAGCTAATCATAATTTTTCTGAATTTTTACCCGAGGACACATCAATAATCATTAATAAATCAAAAAAGACTG
>JARRKF010000183.1:0-6856 GCA_037388405.1 Ignavibacteriaceae bacterium
AAAAATAATAAAGTAATTTTTGAAAGTGGAAATCTAGAAACTCTTATTAAATTAGTAGAGCAAAAATTTGGAATGACGCTACTACCTTCGCTGGCATTACAATACATCAAGGAAAAGAAGAAGCTAAACCAAATCAAAGAATTCGAAGATCCGGTCCCCAAAAGAGAAATTGGATTTATCTATTCGAATTCATTTATAAAAATGCACTTCCTTGATGCAATTAGAGAAGAAATATTAAAAGTTATTCCTGAAGATTTTAAACAAAACAAAAAAGGATTGGTAATCCACTAATATGTTTACAGTGAAAAGAAAAATAAATTTTTACGACTGCGATCCAGCAGGTATTTTATTCTATGCAAGACTATTCGAAATAAATCATTCCGTTTATGAGGAAATGATTAACAGCTTTAAGCTGAAAGAAAATTACTGGTTTAACGACAAGTTCGTTGTGCCGATTATTAAGACAGATGGAGCTTATTTTAAACCTCTTAGAGCAGGAGAAACAGTTAATATTGAATTGTTCGTTACACTACTAAAAGAAAATTCATTTGAGTTGACATACGAATGGATGGATGAAAAAGGTGAACTCGCTGCAAAAGCTAGAACAGTTCATGTATTTGTTGATAAAAAAAGATGGAAGAAAATTCCGATATATGATGAAATTAAAAACAGCCTGGATTCACACCGTAGAGATTATAACATATAGCGTTTTATCAACTTTTCTTTTTCCACTTTACCGAGTTCTGTTTTAGGCAATTGATTTTCAATGTAAATCTTTTTAGGAATTTTAAAACTGGCAATTCTGTTTTGTAAAAATAATTTGATTTCATCATAAGAAAGTTTTGAAGATTCATCTTTTAATACTAACGCTGCTGCAACTATTTCGCCCCATTTTTCATCTTCTAATGGAAAAACTGCTGCCTCCAATATCATAGGGTGCAGAAGCAAAACGTCTTCCACTTCTTTTGGATTAACATTTTCACCACCAGTTGAAATTAAATGATTTTTTCTTCCGACAATAAATAAATACCCATCTTCATCAAGATAACCAAGATCACCTGTGAAATAATATCCATCATTAAAAACTTTCTGTGTTTCATTTTGGTCGAGATACCCAAACAATAAACTATTAGAATTGACAACTACTTCACCAATCTCAAATTGATTTAATTCCTTTCTATTTTCATCAACAATTAAAATCTTGTTTGAAGGAATAGCTCTGCCAACTGAATTTGGTTTAAATATGAATTCATCTGCTAAAAGTGCGGTAACAAACGATGATGTTTCGGTTGAACCATAAACTTTGTTTATTGGCCATCCAAGCTCAATTGCATTTTTAATCAGTTCGTTTTCTGAATATCCTCCTCCAAGTAAACAATTTTTTAATTCAGCATTCGGTTCAATTTTATTCTTTACAAAATATTTTAACTGTGCTGCAACCAGAGAAATATAAGTTGGCTGAAATTTGTCAATAGATTTTTTAAGATCTTCGGGATTTAATGAATCAGGAATAATTAATGGGATCCCAAAGATGAGGGATCTAGTTATAATTGAAAATCCACCCACATGATAAAAAGGTAGACTAACCAACCATCGATCACTATTTGTATATCGAAGTAAATGATTACTATTAACTGCACTATTGAAAAGACTTTCGAAAGAGAGAATTACACCTTTTGATTTACTTTCCGAACCAGATGTAAAAATTATAACTGCAGGATCAATTAGAGTTAATTCTATTTTGTTTTGGATGAGAGAATGAATATCTGTTTTAAATGGGAACTCAATTATTTTGAAATCAACTACTGATGATCCAGTTTTTAAATTTTGATGACGAAAAATCCCTTTGCAGTTTGCTTGTTGAAGTTTTTCTTTAATTTCTGAAGAAATTAACTTTGTATTAATCGGAACAGGTATAGCTGATATCTGCCAAAGAGCTAAAACAAGAATTACGAAGTCAACATTATTAGTACTAAATATTCCAACTTTATTGCCCGACATTATCCCATTTTTAATTAACACTTGCACTGTTTCTAATACTTTATTCTTTAATTCTCCAAAAGCGTAAGTAATCTCATTAGAAATTATTGCTTTATCAGATGGATTTTGTTTTTCGAGTAGTAAATGTTCCGGACTAATATTCATTTTTATGAAGAAATTTTAACGAACATTTTTTCACAATTAGACTATCAAGCCTATTGAAAATAATAAACCGTAAAGTGCAGCTAATCTTGCTGTTAGTTCAAGAGTTTTATTTAACTCTTCACCTTTAAACTTGTAAAGCATCTTAATCAGAACAAAAGTTACTGGTATAGTCAGATAAGGAAGAAAAATCCAGAGACTATAGTTGAATTTCACGTAAAGAACTATCGAAATGAAATAGCAAACGATTAACAGAAATATATACTGCCAGCGTGTAAAAGATTTACCGAGCAAAACCGCAAGAGTTATTTTATTTGCTTCTCGATCTTCTTCAATATCACGGTAGTTGTTTACAATTAATATGTTTGTTATTAAAGCACCGACTGGTATTGATGTTAAAAAAGCTAAAAAAGATATTTCGTGAGTATGAAGATAAAATGTTCCCATCGTTCCAATAACACCAAAGAAAATAAAAACAAATAAATCACCCAAACCATTATACGCGAGGGGAAATGGTCCGGCAGTATAAATTATTCCAGCAATAATTGAAATTATTCCTACCCAAAGAATTAATAAACCAACTGAGAAGACGAGATAAAGTCCGAGCAGAAATGCTAAACTAAAAACGATGACTATTGCCACTTTCATTTCCGTTACAGAAATTAATCCCGAAGCAAGAACTCTTCTGGGTCCTTTTCTTTTTATATTGTCAGCGCCTTTCAGATAATCATAAAGATCATTTGTAAAGTTGGTGCCAACTTGAATAAGTATTGAACAGAGTAATGCAATAATCGAGTATAAAAAGAAAAATTTATTCACTGAAATTGCTAATGCAGAACCAACGAGAACCGGTACAACAGCGGCAAGTAAAGTTTTTGGTCTACTTGCAAGCAGCCAGCTTTGGAACTTTGTTATATTAAGTTCTGAGTTTACCAATGTCATTTTTTTATTCATTTAATTAACTAATCCCACCCTTTAATTCTTTCTCCTTAGCAAGGAGAGGGAAAGTGTGAGGTTTACGGTAACTTCGAAAATTTTTTGAAATCAGGTTTACGTTTTTCAAGGTATGCTTTCTTACCTTCCTGCGCTTCCTCGCTCATATAATAAAGTAAAGTTGCATTACCAGCCAATTCCTGAATACCAGCCTGACCATCAAGTTCAGCATTGAAGGCTGACTTTAAAACTCTTATTGCCATTGGGCTATGCTGAAGAATTTCTTTTGCCCACTTAATTCCTTCTTCTTCAAGTTTCTTTAAAGGAACCACAGAATTTACTAATCCCATTTCGAAAGCTTGCTTTGCATTGTACTGTCGGCAGAGATACCAGATCTCTCTGGCTTTCTTTTGTCCAACACTTCTTGCAAGATAATTTGAACCAAAACCGCCGTCGAAGCTTCCGACTTTTGGTCCGGTCTTGCCGAAAATAGCATTGTCGGCAGCTATAGTTAAATCACAAACAACGTGGAGAACATGTCCACCACCAATAGCGTATCCTGCTACCAGTGCAATTACAACCTTCGGAATGCTTCTGATTAACTTTTGAAGATCAAGGACATTTAAACTTTGTGTACCTTCTTTTGATTTATAACCTTTATCTCCTCTTATTCTTTGATCGCCACCAGAACAGAATGCATACTTTCCATCTTTCGCTGGACCAGCACCAGTTAGTAAAACAACTCCAATTGTCTCATCATTCCTTGCATCAGAAAATGCAGAGTACATTTCCATCACAGTTTCCGGACGAAAAGCATTTCTATCTTCAGGACTGTTGATTGTTTCTTTTTCAATTCCATCCATCTTTTCATAAATGATATCTTTATAGTTACCAGCTTTTTTCCACTTTGTTGCCATCCTATGTTTTGCCGATGGAAATAATTTTCTGAGACTTTGATTTATTTGTGTAAACTTATCATCAAGTCCACCGGAAATTAAAAGGACAGGGAATTTTAATCTGATTAATTCAGAACCAAGATATGGCATCATTCCTGTCCCAAATCCTTTTAGAGAGTTTGCTAATCCAATTTTTGAATTTTTACTTTTTTCATTTGCAATCAATTTTATTTTTTCATTCGAAAATCTTCTTATTGTTCCGAAAATTTCCTGGTCAAGCCATTTGTTAGCAAAATCTTCTATCGAATTATTGAGTATGAAAGAAGCAAGTTCTTCATCATTGGATTTTCTTATTTCGCGATCCTTATTATTTTTTATTCCTGCAGAAGAGCTCTCGAGAATTAATCCACTTAAACGATCCGGTTTGTTAACAGCAAAGCCAATGGCAACCCTGCCTCCCATTGAATAACCACAAAGAATTACTTCCTTCAAGTTAAGCTGAATTAATATTTCTTCAATCTGTTCAGTTATTGAGTCAATCAGATAATAATTTATATCAGAAGGTGAACTTGATTTACCATGACCAATTAAATCAATAGCTATTTTGTTAAATCGTTTATCAACTTTAACTGCTGTGTTACGCCAATCGTTTGCAGATCCGGTGAAACCATGAATAAAAATAATTGTCTTATTCTTTGGATTAAAATCCGAAAGCAGCTCATAATTAAGTTGAATATTTTTGAAATTAATTTTCATTAGTCTTCTTGTTGAAATCAATTTATAATTTATTCCGAAAGATTCTGTAATTTTTCCCAAATCAAGGTTGTGCGGAGTGATAAAAAACTTTTCAAAATGTTTAACTTTTGCAATAGGAAGTGATTCAAAAATACCTCCGCCGTTGTTATTTATAACGATAATGTTTAAAGGAACAGAGTATTTAGCTGCCAGCGCAAGTGAGTTCACATCATGTAAAAAAGAAAGATCACCAGTAATTAAAATTGTCGGTTTACTTTTTAACGCTATCCCTAAAGCTGTGGATGTTATTCCGTCAATCCCACTTGCTCCTCTGTTAAAATAAATTTTAACTTTTTTTGAATCTTTACTTGTAAAATTATCTAGATCTCTAACCGGAAGGCTGTTGCCTATTACCAGGTGGCTTCCAGAAGGAATGGATTTTAGAACATCCAAAATACAAGAAGGTTCATTTGGAAACTTTGCTCTTTCAATAATTCGTGATTTTATTTTTTCGCTTATTTCTTCAGCATTAGAAAAATTCTTTAACCAATTTGATTTATTTCTTTCTAGCTTTTCTTCTTTCAATCTTGAGATAATAAATTCACAAAAGTGAAGTGGACCGAATGCTAATGTGTTTTTGGCATTTCTTGCAGGATCAAATTTGTAACCGTATGTATTAATTAAATATCTTTTTACATCAGTATCCTTTAAGAAATTCTCTAATAAAGAAGAAGTTGGAGTTCTTCCAAACTGAAGAATTATTTCAGGCTGTCGTTCCGTCCAAAAACTTTTTGAATTAAGAATTGAATTAAAATTCGAAACAATATTCCGATCATTTTTATTTACATTATATCTGAGCTGTGAAATTCCATCAGCGAAAATAGGATACTTAAGTATGCTCGATAACTCTTTAATTTTTTTTTTTTCAATTTTAATTTGAGTCGATTCCGAATTAGCTCTGCTGGTTCTTTGTGGTTTTAGCTGATTTATCTTTTTAGTGACTTTATCTGTGTAGGAAAAAGGTTCCAGAGGCTTTCTATAAGGGAAATTAAGATGAACAGGTCCTCTATCTTCTGATGAGCTAATACGAAAAGCTTTAATTGCAATTTTTTGCAGGTGATGGAAACCAATATCACTGATCGATGGTAAACCTAAATCTCTGAACCAACGGATATGATTGCTGAAAATGTTATGTTGATTTATTGTTTGATTCGCACCTGTCCCAATCAATTCGGGTGGTCGATCAGCTGTGCAAATAATTAACGGAGTTCGCTGCTGATAAGCTTCGATAATTGCCGGGTAAAGTTCAGCTACGGCAGTGCCGGAAGTAGTTACAACCAACACGGGTTTTCCGGTTGACTTTGCAATTCCGAGTGCGAAAAATGCAGAACTTCTTTCATCAAAATGAATGAATGATTTTATTTTTCTGTTCTTTGATAAAATGTATGAAATAGGAGTGCTTCTTGAGCCGGGAGAAATACAGGCATTCTGAACTCCAAGCGAAGCAAGTTGTTCGATGAAAATCCTTGTCCACAAAATATTTCGATTAACTCTAATGCTCATCTCTGAATAAAGATAAAATTGCGTTTAATTTTAATTCCGTTTCCAAAAATTCTTCCTCAGAATTAGAACTTTTAATCAGACCAGCTCCGGCGAAAGCATTTACAATATTGTCCTTAACAAGAGCCGAGCGAATTGAAACTGCTAACTCGCAACCACCATTGAAATCCATCAAACCAATTAAACCGGAATAGAGACCGCGATCATGTTTCTCTAAATTTCGAATTAAGCTCATTGCCTTTTCTTTCGGTACTCCGCAGACAGCCGGAGTAGGGAACAAGGAATCAATCAATTCCAGGGTATTAGTTTTATTGTTTAATTCAGCAGAAATTCTTGTAATTAAATGCTGGATATTATCAAGCTTTCTTATTTGCTTTTCATCTATGATTTTTAATTTGTCAGAATACTGAATAAGAATATCTGAAATAAATTTACTTACAAAAATATGTTCCTGCCGATTTTTTTCACTACTCTTTAAAAACTTTTCGTAATGGTCATCCGTCTCGAATTTTTTGCTCCGTGGTGCAGAACCTGCGACTGATTCAACTTCGGCATTTTTACCTGTTACTCTCAAAAACATTTCAGGAGAC
>JARRKF010000184.1:0-3979 GCA_037388405.1 Ignavibacteriaceae bacterium
TTAGTCGAAAGTTTGTAATCAGCAATTAAAAGTATTAAGCTTTTCATTATTCTCTCCTGCTTGCTATTTGAGAAGAATCATCTTTTTGGTTTCTGTAAATCCTTCACTTTGTAACTTATAGAAATAAATACCACTTGGTAAACTTGTTGCATTCCAATCAATCTTGTGAGTTCCGGCATTTAATTCCTGATCTAAAAGTACGGCTACTTCTTCACCTATTGAATTATAAACCCTCAGTGTTGCATATCCTGGATTAAGTACTGAAAATTTTATAGTAGTACTTGGATTGAATGGATTAGGGAAATTTTGTTCTAACGTAATTTCTTTAGGGAAGTATACTTCCTCTTCAGCTAATGAAGTACAAGTTAGAGGAATAAAGGCATCAATCTTGGTTTTTAGACCTGGAATATAGAACGATGGTAAGTTTATAAAGGATAAATCAACATTTATTGAAGGTATAACACCTTGCACTATCCAATAATACTCTGATATCCAAATGTAATCTTCTAAAGATAGTATTGGTACTTCAATTGGAGGGAAAGGTGGTGGAAGTATCAATAAATAACTTAAACCAAGTGTTCTAACAAATTTTTTACAATTTAAATCACCTATTTCTGTTGAAATAGAATCATCTTCCAGCCTTTCTCCAATTACTTTAAGTCTTATTGGTAAAGCTAGAGTATCAAAAACTATTGAGGTATCAATCTGCCAAATAGTATAATCATCGCCTAAGTTTTGACCAAACCTGTAAACTGAATACCAACCTTCTTGCGACTTGAAAAAATCCAGGATGCTAAAGGTTGTATCAGTTATTAAAGAATCTATAAATCCAAATAAGTGCTGGACCAAACCTAATTTAAAGTATTCATTTGTAATAGAACCCGAAAAATTAAAGAACATTGAATCCAGATATGGTTGATAGTAGATCGTTTCTTCCGGACCTGACTTTGTTTTTAATATTTTTGCCAGCTTTCCTTCAAAATAAGTTTCATCAAAAAAATAATCGTGTCTAAAATAATACAATGAGTCAATTTCATTATTTAATGAATCAAGGGGGGTTACCTTATATTCCCACCTTGCACAAGTAGTGGGGAAGTAATCACTTGCTTGTTGTGCTGGTGTGAAACCAATACTAAAAAGTATACCGATGGTAAAAATGAGCTTTTTCATATCTTTAACCTCATTGAATTGTTAATCACCATGTTTATTAAATATTTTACTTATTACCAGATATTCTCTCCAAATTCCAATTCCAGTATATAAAATCGAAGGTGGGTTCTCTACTCGGTTTGTTGCAAAAGCCGTTACCTGTGTTACATTGTTTAAATACAATAAAAAAAGGCGGTATTTTAACCGCCTTCGATGAGTTGAATTATTTGAGAATATCTGAAATCTTAATATTATTTCATCAGCATCATCTTCTTTGTTTCAATTAATCCTTCTGTTTTAAGTTGATAGAAATAAATGCCACTTGTAAAGCTGCTTGCATTCCATTCAAGATTATAGATGCCTGCTGGTTTTTCTTCATTAACAAGTGTAGCTACCTCATTACCGATTACATCATAAATCTTTAGGCTGACAAACTGGGTGTTATCTATTTTGTATCTAATACTCGTTGACGGGTTGAACGGATTGGGATAATTTTGTTCAAGAGCAAATTCTGTCGGAATATTTGTCTTTAAGTCATCCTCAACAGGAACAATGACATCACCAATTTTATAACCGAAAATGTAAGTGTTCGGTCCACCTAAAAAAGAGAGATCAATATGATTTGTTGGGACAATTTCCTGTGTCTTCCAAAACTCACTACCCGGTGCTAACCAAATCGTATCATTGGTTGTAATAATTGGAATCCAGGTAATAAAAAATACGCTGACTCGCCATGAGATTAAAAACTTTTTACAATCAATGAGACCATAAGGATCAGTCGCTATCATTTCATCGGGAAATCTTTCACCCAAGTATTCAAACCTGGCGTTATATCCTGCAACTGTTGTATCTACACTAAGTAATGTATAATCGTCGTTTAATGTTGCATTAAATCTGTATAGAGAATACCAATCTTGAAGTGATCTGAAAAAGTTTAAGAAATTAAAGTTTGGGTCTAGACCCATAGAGTCTAAAGATTTGAGTAAACCTTCGAGTGGTCGTGTTTGAAAATACGCATATCCATCCGTACCATCGAAATGGTAGAGTAGGGAATCCAAATAGGGTTTAATTTCTAAGGAATCCAATGTCGACGCACTTTTTGTAAGGAAAATATTGGCAGGCTTACCTTGATAGTCAGTAATTTCAGAAAACAAATCTCTTCTATAATACATCTCAGAAACAATCGGATTACTTGAAGTATCAAGTGGAAAAACATTATAAGTATATACACTCCCCGGAGGAAAATAATTGCTCCCCTGTTGAGAAAATAATAGCGCTGAACTAATAAGCAAGAAGCTAAAAATTAGAAACGGTTTCACTTTGTACCTCCATCTTAATTGAATGAAATTTTTGGATATTTATTTGACGTTTATTCAAATTCATTTAGTCGATTACCCAATTAAATCCCAAGGAATAGTTTCTAACTGGACGTAGGTTTCCAATGAGCTCAATAAAATTATAGTTAGTTAAATTTTTTACGTTCAAGTAAATATCTAACGGCCAGCCTATCTCCCTGAAATTATACGCTAGTCTAACATCAGTTGTAAATACTGATGTACGAAGTTCACCGTCTTTAACAATTCCCAGATCAACAAGTTCGTCGTCAATCTCTTCAATTCTGCTCCAGTACCGAAAATTAATTCCAAGATCAAAATTCCACTTTCTGTATTCAAATCCCGAATATAAAGTATGGCGCGGACGATATTTAAGGGCAATATTATTTTCAACATCTCTGGCCCACATATAAGTATATCCAATATTGACCGTCATCTCATTGGGAATAATTCGAATTAATGTACTTGTCTCAAATCCCTGAATTCTTGCTCTAACCACATTATCGAATTTTACTTTATTATCATTTGGATCCACACTTGGCTCAATCATATCGTAATACTCATTTTGAAATGCAGCAAAATCCAAATTTAATTCCTTAATGACTTCGTAATTAACACCAAACTCAAAAGTTAGATTTGTCTCAGATTTAAGTTTTGGATTTGGTTTTATCCTAATGCCGCTTGCTGAAGTGTTTGTAAATGCTTCAGATAATGTAGGAGCCCTGAATCCTCTTCCAAGTGAAGATCGCAAAATTAATTTCTTGGAGATTTTATAGTTTAATCCAAATTTCGGAGATAATGCATTTGAGCCTGCAAGTGAATCTAATTTTGAATAATCATATCGCAATCCAATCGATAATAATAGAGGAAAGGAAAAGTTGATATCGAGTAATGAATAAGCTCCAAGTATATGGGATTTAGGATTCCCGAAAAGTGTTGAGTTTACAAAAGTCGTATAGCCCTCCACACCAGTTACTAATATTAATCTGTCTGATAAACTTGAATTAACCTGAATTTCTCCTCTAAATAAATTTGAAGTTGCTTCATTCATCGGAGTGTAATTATCTTTCCAATCGTTCAAGTAATAGCTTGCATTTATGTTATAAAATAGCTTTGTACCGATTACACTTTTGTATATTAATCCAAAAAGATATCTGTTTGTTTCAACTTTTTCCCCAAGTGAATTATCAGGAGGCACTAATGCATTACGCGAGTCTTTCCAATAAATAAAACTTTCAGCTCGCTTGTTCAAAGTGTTTGATATAAAAGTTAACGAAGAAGTTGGAGTAAACTTGTACATCATTTTCAAAAAACCAATAAATTTTTTAGAATAGTCGTTCTCCTTATAACTTGAACTTTCCAGTCTTGATAAAGATAGATTAAATCCAATTTTGTCAAATGTGTTAGAGTGTGCAAGTGTTAACCCATTGAAAGGACGTAGCTCTCCTGACCAATCCCATTCATCATAGAAAGGTAAATCATAAATTCCTGCTGAG
>JARRKF010000185.1:0-3956 GCA_037388405.1 Ignavibacteriaceae bacterium
AAATTTTCCTACCGCAGTACCGGTATTCGAATCTATGAAAGTAACTCCATAAAGATCGTTTGTTGTTCCACTTGTCTGAGCTGTCCAATTTACCCCCCCGTTCGTGGTGTGAAGAATTGTCCCCCCAATTCCCACTACTGTGCCTGTGTTTGCATCGGCAAAGGATACACTCCATAGATGGTTTCCAGTTCCGCTTGTCTGGGCAATCCAGTTTACACCTCCATTCGTTGTGCGAAGAATTGTCCCCCAACTTCCTACTACTGTACCATTACTGCCATCAGTAAAGCAAGCATCCAGAAGATCATTTGTTGTTCCACTTGACTGAGTCATCCAATTTACACCCCCATCTGTTGTGCGAAGAATTGTCCCCCCAATTCCTACTACTGTTCCTGTATTTGCATCAGTGCAAGATACGCTCCACAGATCATTATTTTGCCAGAACCACTGTGCAATACAAAATTGTGTGAGTAGTAAAACGAAAAAGAAGGTTTGAGTAAAGAGTTTCATAGTGTGCCTCCTATAAGAAGTTGAAAGAGTTATTTTCGAGACTTCTGCTTCGGGAGAGTATTCGGTGTGTTAGCCTTTGCAGTTACATCAGCAAGTTTTTATCATAGCAACTCTGAAAATCTAACACTCTCGGAGTAGATTATATATCCTTAGTAAACTTGCTGCTATTAATTGACAATAGCAAATATTGGTTGGGGTTTTGCTTAATGTATTTTTTCAATTAAAAACCCCCACCAAACTGCCTACCGTCAGGCAGGCTTTAATTGATGGGGTTTCATAAAATAGAGATTATTCGAAGGCAGATTAATTTTTTATTGTAAGACATTCAGGTTTTGTGTCAACCTAAATTTCAAAATAATTTACTTGACTACACTAATGTTAACATTGTTAGGTGAAATAATTTTTTTAGTTTCCCTCTGGGGTTTGCTTGTTATACATACACAAATATGAGAATTATTAATATTGTTCTCTCAATTGTAACAGGAAACCTTTCCACTTATCTTGAATAGAAGTTTCCATAATTTTATTAAAGGTCTCGCTAAACGTCGTCCCTTCCTGAATTTCTAATAAAAATAAGTTGAACTTTAAAGAGTCTGATTCAATAATATAAGTAACAAACATTTTTGCCTGTTGATGAAACATTGGTCCGGAAAGTCCATTTGCCGCACCGCTGACTATTCCAAGGATATCACCTTCAACATCAGGAATAAAGTGAATTCCGTTCAACAAAAAATTAATAGCATCACTTTCTCCAATTCCTTCACCTCCGCTGCCTGCTACATAATCGGCAAAACCTTCGCTAAACCAGACGGGAAGTTTTCTTCTGTCAAAAAATCCCAGTCTTTGCTGAAAGTGAAGATGAGATAATTCGTGGACAAGTGTTTCTTTGTGGGTATCTATACCCATAAAATTAAAAGCACTTGGCGCTATAAAAACATCACCGAGCAGAGCAGTCCCTCTTATCGGGAAAGTTGGTGAGTTTGCTGTGAATTCATTAAAGCTTTTCTGTGTATTGCAAATATAAATCTTAAATGAGTATTCGAAAGGAAGTTTATGAACCTCTTCAACACGTTTAATTGCCTCTGGTAAATAAGCGGCTATACTGTTGGCATATTCTTCAACGCCAGGTTCATAAAGAACTATTTCATTCTTCGTGTGTTTAATGAAATGTGATTTGGATTTTAGTAATGCACAGGAGTAAGGACTTATAAAAAATGCAAAAGCTAAAATCAGAATTATTATTGAGATTATAATAATAAATATTTTTCTTTTTTTAACTTTCATACTTAATTCGAACGTACAGGCTTTAAAAATACTTATTTGCTTCTCTTCTTATCATTGCGTGGATTTTATTACCAGCATAAACCTGCCCTGTGCGCTTGTTTGAGAAAATAATCAATCCGACTTTTTTATCAGGATGAAACTCAACCTGTGCGGCAACACCCGGTTCACCCCCCTGGTGTTCATACCATTCGCCAACAGTTTTTTTCCATATTAAACATATTCCGCTTGCAGGATTGTGCAACTTCAGAATTTGATCTATAGTTCTTTTCTGCAAAATCCTTGTTCCATTATAAACTCCGCCGTTCATATAAGTAATAAGTAAATGCGAGTAGTCTTCAAGTGTGGTTTTCAAGCTTTGTGCGGGGAAATGTAATTGACGGTAAGGTTCAATCAGTTGATAATTTTCCCAATACTTTTTTACAACTTTATTCATATCTAAATCTGCATAAGCATAACTTGTGTTGTTCATTTCAAGCGGAGTAAAAATATTCTGTTTGCAGTAAATGTTAAAATCTATCCCGGTTAAAACTTCAACAAGGTAGCCTAAAATGGCAGTTCCAATGTTAGAATATAATTCACGTTCACCTGGTACAGTATTTTTCCAAACTGCATTTACATAATGGCTCCCACCTGGCAAAAGGAATTGAGGGATCCATTCATCCAGCGGTGGAGCTGAATCGAAAGGATAGTAATTGTAGAAGCCGGGGATCTCGTAATCATCTTTTGGCCAGGCCAAACCGGAGGTATGGGTCAAAAGTATTCTTACTGTTATTTTGGTACTAGGATAATTTGGATTTCGTATTGATATAGGAAGGTAATTATTTATATCTGTATCTAGATCGATCAGTCCTTGCTCGAAGAGCTGCATTACCGCAGTAACAAGTACGGTTTTTGAAACAGAAGCAACAGAGTAAATTGAATTACTGTCGGGCAAGCTGTTGCTGACGGCGGAATTTCCATAATACTTTACCCAGACTATTTCATTGTTTTTTATTACACAAGCAGATAAAGATGGAATCTGGTAAATAGTCATTTCCTTTTTTATTTCAACATTAAAATCCGGAAACTCTTCGACTTCCGGATCGATTACAGAACAGGTGTTGCTCAAGAGCATCATTAATAATATTGTTGTTGACAGTTTAACTTTATTCATAAACCTTTCATAAATCCAAATTAAAACGATACCCTGTCAGTAAAGTGATTGCTCTGGTTTTAACAGTTCCCGGATCATCGGAAAGGCTGATAAAATGGTCTGGTGGTAAAAGGACATTTGCAAATCCCCAGTTTAATCTCAGATCAAAAACTATGTCTCCATTCCAAGCAGTAAATTCAGTCGCGATACCAAAGACAACTCCATAATCAAAATTACTAACACTTGAAACATCTCCATTTATTTCTTCATTAGGAAGAGTAATTGTTTTATTACTGCTTAGTTTAATTGACGAGTAAGTACCGGCTGTTATTGCGGGATGGAAACTCCAGCCTAGGGGAAGATAATATTCGATGATGAGAGGCAGTTCTAAGTAATTTAAACGTAGGCTGTAATTAATATTATATAGTGGTGTTTGATCGAACCGGTATCCTCTCTGCGCAAAATAGATTTCAGGTTGAAAACGAAATTCATCAGAAATTTTATAAGTATAGAATGCCCCTAGCTGTAAACCAAAAACAGGATTACTGGTCCCATGTTGCAGCCAGGCAACTTCATACCCCAAAACAGCGGAATAATCTTCACTGGAAGACTGCAAAGCTGAGACAGCTAATCCTCCCTTGATGCCAAATTGTGCAAGAAGTGTAGTATGCAAAAGAAAAAATACTACCAAGCACCAAACACTTTTAAACATGGTTCTATATATATTTTGTTGTAGGTAATAAAGTTACAAGTAACTTATGAAATTTGTGATCTCCTTTTGCTTTAAGGTAAGATAAATATATAAGGGGTTATTATAGAAATATTAATGGTGATCCAGAGTAATTAATAAAAAACAAAAACCCCCACCAACTTTCATTGATAGGGGCTTAAGAAAAAATACTTCTTTCTCTTATTTCATTAACACCATCTTCTTTGTTTCAACAAAACTACCAGCCTTTATCTGATAGAAATAAACTCCGCTTGGTAAATTAGTTGCATTCCACGTTAGTTCGTAAGTGCCAATTGGCTTTTC
>JARRKF010000186.1:0-3948 GCA_037388405.1 Ignavibacteriaceae bacterium
CTTTCGATGGAGAAGAGCGCTCTTTCGAACTCCTTACTAACAATCAGCATCAACTATACCGAACAGTTCCTTTGGTTTCAGACGACGGCTCAATTAACCGGATCCTTGTTGTTGTGTAGAATATCACCGAACGCAAGCTTGCACAAGATAAACTTAAGGAATCTGAAGAACTGTTTCGCACTCTTACTCAGGCAATGCCTCATATAGTTTGGAGCGCAGATAAAGAAGGCACTGTAGATTTCTTTAATGAAAAGGCTTATGAGTTCACAGGTCTTATAAAGAGTAGTATAGAAAATCTTGATTGGAACTCTATTATTCACCCAGATGACTATAAAAGAACTACAGCAAACTGGATTGATGCAATAAAAACAGGAAAAATATTCAGGACAGAACAACGTTTAAAAAGAGCAGATGGCGAATACCGGTGGCATCTAACAATAAGTAAACCAGTGCTTGATTCCTCAGGTAATATTATCCGCTGGATTGGAACAGCTACTGATATCCACGAACAGAAAAGTATGGAAGAAGTTCTTGAGAGACTACTCGACGAACAAACCCGAGAAATTAGAGAAGCAAGTGAATATAACAGAAACCTGTTTGAGGTAAGTCTTGACTCACTGATAATAATTGATTTAGATGGAAAAATTACTGACGTAAATAAATCAACAGAAATCATAAGCGGTCTCAAAAGAAATAAATTAATCGATACTAATTTTTCAGTTTACTTTACTGAGCCTGAAAAAGCAAGAGAAGCTTTTCTCAAAACACTTTCAAACGGAACAATAAAAGATTCTTCTTTAACTATAAAACATGTCTCTGGCAAAATGACTGATGTATTATACAATGCTTCTGTTATCAGAAATGGCGAAGGTGAAGTTCAGAGAGTATTTATAGCAATGCATGATATCTCAGAAATTAAACTAGCGCAGCGGAATTTTAGGATACAGGCTGATAGATACCAAACAATGCTTTCAACTGTACCAGATGGATATTGGGTAGTCGATAAAATGGCTAAAATTCTTGATGTTAATGATAATTATTTAAAGATGTCTGGCTACACTCGAGAAGAATTTTTAAATTTTTCTATTACTGACGTAGATGTGCTTGAAAAATCAGAGGAAACGACAAATCATCTTCGAAAAATTTTCCCGACTGGATTTGACCGTTTCGAAACCAAACATAAGAGAAAAGATGGGAGTGTTTTTGATGTCGAAATAAGCGCATCCTATGAGAATGCCACCGGTCAGTTCATAACTTTTGTACGCGACATAACTGAACGAAAAAATGCCAGAGAAATATTAGAAAAGGAGAGAAAACGCTTCAACGATGTGCTGGAAATGCTTCCTGCTTTTGTTGTACTGTTAACTACTGATTATGAAGTGCGTCATTCCAATTCGTTCTTTAATAACCGATTTGGTGGAATTAAAGGTAAGCATTGTTACGCTACTCTTAATAACCTGACTGAACCATGTGACTCCTGCAAAACTTATGAGGTTCTTAATACCAATCAACCTATCGAGTGGGAATGGATTGGACCCGATGAAAGGAATTATTACATCTATGATTTTCCTTTCAAAGATGTTGATGGTACAGACTTAATTTTAAAGATGGGGGTTGATATTACCGAGTTAAAAAAGGCTGAAAAAGAAATAAAAAAACTAAATGAAGAGCTGGAAAAACGAGTGCATCAAAGAACTGCAGAACTTCAGCTTGCAAACCAGGAACTTGAAGCTTTTAGTTATTCGGTATCTCATGACTTACGCACACCTTTAAGTGCAGTAGATGGATTTTCAAAAATATTAAAGAAGGACTTATCAGATCAACTTAATGATGAATATCGGGATTATTTAAACAGAATAATCAGTGCCTCAGATAAGATGTCAAACCTGATTTCAGGCCTATTAAATCTTTCCAAGATTTCCAGATCAGAACTTCAACTGAAAGATGTCAGGATCGATTTAATAGCAAACGAGATTATTAACAGACTGAAGAAATCCGAGCCCTCCAGGGTGGTGAAGATTAGTGTTCAATCTAATATTGTTGTTTGTGCAGATATTGACTTATTTACTGTAGTATTAGAAAACCTTATAAATAATGCTTGGAAATTTACACGTTACACTAAGAAAGCAGAAATAGAAATTGGTACGACAAACCAAAATGATAATACTATCTGTTTTATAAGAGATAACGGTATCGGCTTCGATATGAAAAATTATGAAAAACTATTTGATCCGTTCCAACGCCTTCACGACCATAAAAAATTTGAAGGCCACGGAATAGGATTGGCAACTGTCAAAAGAATAGTTGCCAAGCACGGAGGAAGAATATGGGCCGAATCGAAAATAGGTAAAGGAACTTCATTCTATTTTCTTATTCCTGAGTAATTTTTTATTATATCCTTACTAAGTTTAAAACAATGTTTGTTGGAGTTATACGGAGATAAAACCGGGACATTAATGTGGAAAAGATATTAGTAGTTGATGACGATGAATCAATACTTGTAATGTTAAAAAAACTATTGAGTGATTTTAACTGCGAGTTACTTGAAGCTGAAACCGGTCAGGACGGTATTCAAATAACTGAAAATGAGCATCCTGATGTTATAATCACCGATCTTGCCATGCCTGAAATAACAGGATTGGATATCCTTAAAAGAGCAAAAGAAATTGATGAGAATATACCTGTAATCATTTTAACCGCCCATGACCAAATGACTCCCACAATAACGGCAATTCAGCTTGGTGCATTCGATTATATTTCCAAACCATTAGACCAGGAACGTTTTAAACTAATAGTTACAAGAGCGCTGGAGAGCAAACGGCTTAACGATAAATATTCATTTGATTCCAGCGAAACCTCGACAAAATTAGAAAATGAATTTATACTTGTGGGAAATACACTTGGGATAAAAGACATATTTAAACAGATTGGTACGGTTTCGGTAAACAAGGTAACCGTTCTTATACAAGGGGAAACAGGAACGGGAAAGGAACTGATTGCCAAAATAATTCATAATTCCGGGATTACTAAGGAATACCCATTTGTTGCAGTAAATTGTAGTTCTCTCTCAGAGACTTTGCTTGAGAGTGAATTATTCGGGCATGTTAAGGGAGCTTTTACCGGTGCAATTAGAGATAAAAAGGGAAAGTTCGAACTGGCAGGCAACGGAACAATTTTTCTTGATGAAATTTCCGAGATATCAACTAACCTGCAGGTAAAATTATTGAGAGTAATTCAGGAAAAGGAATTTGAAAAAGTAGGGGGTGAAAAACCTATTCCTATTAAAGCAAGGATAATAACGTCCACAAACAGAGATCTTGCAGAAATGGTTAAACAGGGTTCATTTAGAAAGGATCTTTACTTCAGGCTGAAAGTTGTTACGATTAAGACTCATAATTTGAATTCCAGGAGAGCAGATATCCCCCAGTTAGTGATTCACTTGTTGGCGAAAATAAATAGTGAATTGCATAAAAATGTTAATGTGGTTCAGTTTGAAGCGATGGAAATGCTTCAGAATTATAACTGGATTGGCAATGTAAGAGAGCTGGAAAATATTTTGACTCAAGCTGTAGTTCTGGCAAAGGGCAATGTGCTAACAAAAGAACATTTAATATTAAAAAAGGACGAGGACGGTTTGAATGAAGATGCTAGTAATATCATAATCAGTTTAGCAGAGGTAGAGAAGAAACACATTAAAAGAATTTTAGAACTAACAGCATGGAATAAAACTGAAGCCGCAAGAATATTGGGAATTGCAAAATCGACATTATACAAAAAGATCGAAGAATTTGGACTTACAGAATCGCGGCATTCTTAAGTACAGTAACCTAGTTTCAGAACACTCATTCCGATTTTCGGAAATCTACCCACCCTAACTGAATATTTTACATTAAATAAATCAATAAATTAAAATACTTTCCCCGGCACAATAATTGGCATCCTCCTTTA
>JARRKF010000187.1:0-3943 GCA_037388405.1 Ignavibacteriaceae bacterium
AAAATACGAATATTAAGCAGATAATATATCTTGGAGGAATTACAAATGAAGAAAGACTTTCAAAACATCTGGCTTCAAGAAAAAATGTAGAGAAGATTCTTACCGGATCAGGAATACCTGTTACAACAATACGCGCCGGGATAATCGTAGGTTCCGGAAGTGCATCGTTTGAAATTATACGAGACCTGGTGGAAAAGCTACCGGTCATGATTACACCAAAATGGCTTAACACAAGGCATCATCCCATTGCCGTGAGAAATATAATTCAATATCTGACAGGAGTTTTGCTAAAAGAGGAATTATACAGATGCTCATTTGATGTCGGCGGACCGGATATTTTGACCTACAAAGAGATGCTTTTACAATATGCTGAAGTCCGGGGTTTGAAAAGATTCATATTTGCTGTTCCTGTAATGACTCCCCGCCTGTCATCATACTGGCTTTATTTTGTAACATCCACTTCTTATAAGCTTGCGGCAAATCTGGTAGATAGTATGAAAATAGAGGTAGTGGGTAAACCGAACAAACTCGAAAAACTGCTTAATATTGAATCGGTTTCCTACAAAGAATCTGTTCGTCTCGCATTCTCCAGAATTGAACAAAATGAAGTTATTTCAAGCTGGAAAGATTCATTCATATCAAGTTCTTATGATGGCAGACTTTCGGAACATATAAATATACCTTCATTCGGATGCTTCATAGACAAAAGAGAAAAAGAAATTAAAACAAATGTGGAGCAGGTCGTAGATAATGTCTGGTCTATTGGGGGTGAACGCGGCTGGTACTATGCTGACTGGCTTTGGAGCATCCGCGGTTTTTTAGATAAGCTTTTTGGCGGAGTCGGTTTAAGAAGAGGCAGGACAAATAAACATGAAATTTTTGCCGGGGATACTCTTGATTTCTGGCGTGTGCTTGCAGCAGATAAACAAAATAAAAGACTACTGCTTTATGCTGAAATGAAACTACCGGGCGAGGCCTGGCTGGAATTCAAAATAATAAGCAGAAATAAAAGAAACTATCTTCAGCAGACAGCAACATTTCGCCCCAAAGGATTATCAGGGAGATTATACTGGTATTCAGTTCTTCCGTTTCATCATTTTGTTTTTGAAGGTATGGCAGCAAACATCACAAAATTCAAAAGCAATTTTTATTAATTTTGATAACAAAAAATTCAAAAAAATGAAAGATAAAGTTGTAATTATTACAGGTGCTAACCGGGGAATCGGAAAAGAAGCGGCAAAAGAAATAGCCCGAAAAGGTGCAAAGGTTTACATGGCCTGCCGGTCGCTTGATTCTGCAAATGAAGCAAAAGAAGAAATTGTAAATGAAACTAAAAATGGTAATATATTTATCAGGGAAATTGATCTTGCTTCAGTTGAATCGATAAATAAATTTGCTGCTTCTTTCAAAGAAGAAGAACCCGGACTGGATATTCTGATTAACAATGCCGGCATCTCCTCACGATCCAAAAAATTAAATGATGCGGGCGTTGAGCTGACATTTGCAATTAATGTCCTGGGGCATCATATTTTAACAAAACTGCTAATTGATCATTTGGAAAAATCTGCTCCGTCCAGAATTATTAATGTGGCTTCAGAATATGCAGGCGGTTTGGATCTTAATGACATTAACTTTGAAATAAGAAGTTATGATGCTACTGCTGCTTACAAACAGACCAAACAAGCAAACCGGATGCTTACACGTGAGTGGGCAAGACAATTGTCTGATAAAAATATATCAGTCTACTCAATGACACCAGGTTGGGTACCCGATACGGATTTGTTCAGAGAGCAATCTGGTTTAAATAAAGCTGTAATAAAGACGGTTGGCATTGTTGGGGGAAGATCTGTTGAACAGGGTGCAGATACAATAGTATGGCTCGCTTCCAACGATAAAGTTGATGTAAAAAACGGAGGATTCTTTAAGGACAGAAAGGAAGTAGCCTGTAAATTCAACAATCCCGAAGAGGAAAATAAGCTCTGGGATATATGTGAACAATTACTGAAGAAAGAAACTCAAAAAGAAAATTAATCAATATAAAAATTGGCGATTCATCTTCTCTAAAACTGACTGTTTTTTATAAAATAAAATGAAGTCTGCTGTCCTAATATTTCCACGTCAAATCAAAACTTTTGACAAAATGGAGAACAAGAAAAAGCAAAAACTTTTAACCACTGCAGAAGATTATCTAAATAAACTTTAATTACTATATTTATTAAACATTAATAAATTTTTTTAGCAAATGGAAAAACTTGTAACATCGGAAGTTAAACTTGGTATTATCGCCGGCGGACAATTAGGAAAAATGCTTGTCCTAGCCGCAAGCAACTGGAATGTAAATACATACGTTCTCGATAAAGTGGAACATTGCCCGGCATCATCATCATGTACTTTTTTTCTTAAGGGAGATCCACTTAATTTTGATGATGTTTATAATTTCGGACACCTGGTAGATGTTCTGACTCTTGAACTGGAAAATGTAAACGTCGAAGCACTTAAAAGATTAAAAAAGGAAGGAAAGAAAATTTATCCCGATCCGGAAAAACTCGAGATCATTCAGGATAAAGGATTACAGAAACAGTTTTATCAGAAGATTAAAGTCTCATCTCCTTCTTTTAATTTATTCAGTAGCAAACAGGAAATAATTAATTCAATTGACAATGGAAAGCTTGGTTTTCCATTTGTGCAGAAACTCCGCAAAGGCGGATATGACGGGCATGGGGTTTCGTTAATCCGTTCAAAAGATGATTTGAAACTTCTGCTGGATGGTGCATCTGTCGTAGAGGAACTTATAGATATTGACAAAGAGATTTCTGCAATTGTTGCACGCAATGAAAAAGGTGAGGTAAGATGTCATCCCACAGTAGAAATGGAATTTAACCCGGGTGCTAATCTGGTGGAAAAGCTTATTTGTCCTTCATCCTTGCCCGAAGAAATTGAAAATGAAGCTGAAAAATTTGCAGTTAAAATAATAAATGAATTCAACCTTTACGGCCTGCTTGCGGTAGAAATGTTTGTCGACAGGAATAAAAAAATCTGGGTAAACGAAATTGCGCCCCGTCCGCATAATAGCGGACATCATACAATAGAGAGTACAATAACCTCACAGTTTGAACAGTTGCTTAGAGCAATTTTTAATTTGCCTCTAGGAAGCACTAACCTCAAAATACCTTCGGTTATGATAAATCTTTTAGGTGAACCTGATTTTGAGGGGAAAGTAAAATATGAAGGTTTGACTGAGTGTATGGCAATTGAAGGTGTTAAAATTCATCTTTACGGGAAAAAGATTACAAAACCATACAGAAAGATGGGACATGTAACCGTTCTGGCCCCGACAATTAGTGAAGCAAAAAGCAAAGCAGACATTGTAAAACAAAAAATGAGGGTAATATCATGGTAAAACCATTAGTCAGCATTATCATGGGTTCCGATTCTGATTTAAATATTATGCAGGAAGCTGGTAAAGTATTAAAAGAATTTAATATACAGTTTGAAATAACAGTAGTTTCTGCACACCGGACTCCAAAAAGATTATTTGATTTTGCAGGGAAAGCGCACACAAGAGGAGTTCAGGTTATAATTGCAGGAGCCGGAGGCGCTGCGCATCTGCCGGGAATGGTTGCTGCTATTTCTCCTCTGCCGGTAATAGGTGTTCCTGTTAAATCCTCAAACTCTCTTGATGGCTGGGATTCTATACTTTCAATTCTGCAAATGCCGGGAGGAGTTCCTGTTGCAACTGTCGCATTAAACAATGCAAAAAATGCAGGTTTGCTAGCCATCCAGATTCTTTCTGTCAGTGATAAGATACTGAGAGACAAAATGATATCTTATAAAGAGGAACTAAGTAAAGGTGTGATTAAAAAAATTGAAAAAATTGAAAAGAGCATTAGTTAAAAACTCCTTCACATTAGAAGAGATTACTTAAACCAAATAAGCCTCAAGC
>JARRKF010000188.1:0-7362 GCA_037388405.1 Ignavibacteriaceae bacterium
ATCGTTGTTCCTTTTTTTCTTGCAATAAGAACATCATGAACGTTATGCCTTTTTGTAACCGCAGAAAGTTTTAAACCCTTTGGTATTTCAGTTTGTAAATCTTTTAAACTGTGAACAGCGAGATCAATGTTCCTATTCAGAAGCTCAATTTCTAATTCTTTGGTGAACAAACTTCTGTCGCCAATTTTTGAAAGAGCAACATCAAGAATTTTATCACCGGTAGTTTTTATAATCTTTATTTCGACGGAGACATTTTTGTTTTTCTTCTCAAGTTCGTTTTTCACAAAGTTTGCCTGCCAGAGAGCAAGCTCACTACCTCTCGAACCGATTATGATTTTTTGTTTCAAAATTTTACTCTAATCTTTCTCTGATTTTTTATTTCCTATTCCAAACAGATCCCTGATAATTCCAATTTTAGTGGCTGTATCAATTGATGATGAAGATTCGCTAGCTTTGCGTAATTCTATAGTTGGGTGGTGAAGTATTTTGTTAATAATTCTCTTTGTAACTATATCCAGCTTATCCTGATCCTCGGATGCAAATTTATTTTTATTCTTTTCAACCTCTTCATTGCGAATTTCTTCAAAAAATTCTCTCAGGTCTTTTATTGCCGGTGCTGCCTGAAGTGAATTGTACCATCCCCAGATATTATCCAGTTCCTCTTCAATTATTTTTTTAACCTTTGGTATTTCTGATTTTCTTTTTGCAAGATTTTGCTCAACTATAATGTTGAGGGAATCAAGATCGTGATAAAAGACATAATCAATTTCTTTTGTTGCGGGATCAATGTCACGAGGGATAGCAATATCCATTAATATCATTGGATTATTGTTTCGCTTTTTCAAAGCATTTTTAACATCTTCTTTCGGGATGAGTATTTCAGGTGCTGATGTTGCACTAATTATTATATCATACTTGTGAATAGAATCTCTGAATTCCGAAAATGGAATTACTTTTGCATTTAATCTCTGTGCAAGTTTTTCTGCTTTTTCCTGAGTTCGGTTTGTTACATAAAGGCTGCCTATTCCCCGTTCAGAAAGATGTTTCGCGGCAATCTCTCCGGTTTCACCCGCACCAATCACCAATGCTGTCTTTTTGTTAAGATTAGAAAAAATCTTTTCGGTTAACTGAACGGCAGCATAGCTGACTGTAACAGCACCTTCACTTATTGCTGTTTCAGAAATAGCACGTTTACCTGTTCTGATTGCAGCATCGAAGATCCGGTGCATTATGTATCCGGCAAAATGATTTTCTTCTGCCAATTGAAAAGAATCTTTTACCTGCTTGAATACCTGGTTGTCTCCTATTAGAAGAGAATCTATTCCGGTTGCAACGCTGAATAAATGTTCTACTGCATCTCTTGAAAAATATTTTTGGAAATTTTCTTCAGAGATGTTTTGAGCAGTTTTATATTTTAACAGAAGTCCTTGAATTTTATCGTGAGTTAAATCTTCCTTCCCGGGGATGCAAAAAATTTCCGTACGGTTACAGGTTGAAAGAATTAGACCTTCCTTTAGTTGATTCTCTTTAGCAAGATTAATGAATGGCTGGATTTCATCTTCCTTAAGATAAACAGCTTCTCTCAGCTCAACCGGAGCGGTTCTGTGATTTATCGATATCGAAATTAAATTCATAATCTTTTAATAGAAGGAATGAAAACTCTGTGCTAAAAAGTTTGAAAGAATTGTAGAAAGAATTGCAACAGTAAATCCAGCAATAGATAACATAACAAGTTTTTTCCCTCTCCACTTTCCCAATACTTTGGTGGTTATTCCGATAGCGTAAAGCAACCAGACTAAAGTAGTTCCAATAAGTTTCGGATCCATGTAAGAAAAATGCGGGAACGCTATTGGCAGCCATATCACTCCGATTACAATCGCAATCGTCAATGAGATAAAACCGATTACAGCTGAATAAAGACTAAGCCTTTCAAGAACTTCAAGGTTGGGCAAACGATTGAATATCAGACCAAACTTATTCAGCTTTATATCTTTATAAAGTACTAAATAAAGAAATCCGTAAACTGCAGAGATTGTGAATCCCGAATATCCTAAAAGAGCACTGATTACATGAATGCCAAGCAGATTGCTTCTCAAAACGTCTTTTACTTGAGTTAAATCCTGAATGAAAAGCGATGATATTAACTGAAATATAAAAGGCAGAATTATTATAAATGGGCCGGTTCCTCTAATATCGGAAACCAATTCAACAAGAAAATAAGAGAAACTAATTGTTATTGCCAGAATGGTGAAGATTTCAAAAACATTAGTAATCGGCGGATGATCAAAAGCGATAGTACGCAGAACTATATATATTAAGTGAAGAAGAAGAGTAATAAAGAGAAAAACTCTTTTGATATTTACTAGCTTTTTTTCACTCTTTATGAAATCATAGTAATAAACTACCAGTGTAGCAAAATAGAAGAATGGCAGTAGTATATTAATAGTATGAATTGCTGATATCATGTTGTCCTGCTTGTTTTTCTGACTCGTGAGTTCAAAAATACAAATAGATCAACATCAGAACAAAGTAATAGTATTTGACTGAATCCAATTACTTATCGGAGCCGAGTATCAACGGAAGCCCGTCTTTTCCCGAACCTATAATGACAACCTTCGTATTTTGCGAATTTGCAAGCTTTTCGGTGGCTTCGATACCTTTCCATTTTAATAGTTGCTCACTAATTCCTTTAGAGACTATTTCCTGAAAATCAGCAATACCCTTTGCTTCAATTCTTTTTCTATCTGCTTCCTGAGTTTCTCTTTGAAGAACAAATGCCAGTCGCTGGCTTTCCTGTTCATCTTGTAGTTTTTCCTCTTTCATTAGCTTTGTCAGGATTTAACTTAAATAGCAAGCTTATCTCTAATTCAACGCCCAAACCTTCTTCTGATGGGACATTCATCGTCTCTTTTAATTCCTGTGTTTTAATGCTCATCTTTTCAACATTTGCCATCGGGTTGACCAAGTTGACACCAGGTTTTAAAGTGTTATCACTTACGTACCCAAGGAAATCGATTACACCAGTGTGCCCTGCCGGAATTATGGTAAAACATTGAAGCAGTGCAATTAGTAGTGCTGCGATAACACCAAGAATTGCAAATGTGGCTTCGGATTTTTGAAGTCGTTTTTTAGCATTTCTGTAAACAAAAAATGCGACTATTGCTGCAAGAAAAGCTATTAAGAATAACATATTATCCTCCTCAGAAATCTTTAATGATTATTGAATTACTTTTTTAATGAGTTTTGGTATCAATGGTTTTGTTTTCGAAAATTTAATTGAGTTAAGAATCATTTGTTCTGCTGTTTTCATTTTAGTTCGCGATTCAGAAAAAACTTCACAAATTATATCATCCATCTTTATGTAATCGCCAATTTTCTTTTTCAAAATGATTCCAGCCTTAAAGTCTATTTTATCTTCTTTTGTTCTTCTACCTGCACCAAGTTCCAGAGATGCCATTCCTAGTTGATATGTTTCAATTTCTTTAACAAAGCCATTTTTAACCGAATGAACATTTCGAGAATATTTTGACTTCGGATACTTTTCAGGCATATTTATGTAAGAGATATTGCCGCCCTGAAGTTCCACAATCTCTAAAAATTTATTGAATGCCTTTCCATTTTCTATTTGTTTCTTTGCAATCTCTTCCCCGTCTTTTATTGACTTAGCTTTCTTTCCAAGATAAATCATTGCGCCTGCAAGTTTTATCGAAAGGGCAGATAAATCGTTTTTAATATTTCCTTTCAGTACCTCAACAGACTCATATACTTCCAGCCAGTTTCCGATATAATTTCCAAGAGGTTGATTCATATCTGTAATAAATGCGATAACACTTTTATCGAAAGACCTTGCAGTATTAATGAGTGAATGTGCAAGTTCGTTGGAATCTTTTCCAGTTTTCATAAAAGCACCATTACCGGTTTTAATGTCCAGGACAAGTCCGTCAATTCCTTCTGCAAGTTTTTTACTCATAATACTTGCAGTTATGAGCGGAATTGATTCAACTGTTGCAGTAACATCGCGAAGCGCGTAAATAAGTTTATCTGCTGGTGCAATTTCTTCTGTTTGTCCAATTAATACTGCGCCACACTTTTTTAATATTTTTATTGATTCCGATAAACTAAGATCGGTTCTAAAACCGGGAATTGATTCAAGCTTATCAAGTGTTCCGCCAGTATGTCCAAGTCCTCTTCCAGAAATCATTGGTACATAAATTCCAGTTGAAGCAACTATTGGTGCAATGATTAATGATGTTTTATCTCCAACACCACCGGTGGAGTGCTTATCGATCTTAAATCCCTTTAAAGAAGAAAGGTCTATAATTTTTCCGCTGTTCAGCATCGAGTTTGTCAATGCTGATGTTTCAGCCGTATTCATTCCTTTTAAAAGAATTGACATTAAAAGTGCTGAAATCTGATAATCAGGAATATTACCAGCAGTAAAATTGCTGATCAGAAAATTGATTTCATCTTTTCCTAGTTGCTGACCGTTTCTTTTCTTTCTTATCAATTCTGTAGTGTTCATAATTTAAAATTACGAAGAAATGAATTCGTACTGAAGTCTTTTATAAGCACAAACAGGTTTCTTTGGAAAATATTTTGACCATCAGCTTTATTTGTTTACCCATCGTGGAATGATTAATTTTCTTCCTCAACAAATGATTTTTGGAGAAACGTATCTATGAACTTTAATATTCGAACACATAATTGTGGAGAATTGAGAGAAAAAAATATTGGTGAAAGCGTAGTTTTAAATGGCTGGGTCGATAGAAGGCGAGATCTTGGCAGTTTAATATTTATTTGGATAAGAGACCGATATGGAATTACACAAGTTGTATTTTCCCAAGGGGATGCATCTGCAGAGCCCGATTTAAACAAAGAATCATATGAGTTCGCAAAAAAATTAAGAAACGAATTTGTAATATCAGTTGAAGGAAAAGTAAGAAAAAGACCAGATGATGCAATTAATGCCGAATTACTTACCGGTAAAATAGATGTGCTGGCTAATAAATTAATAATTCTGAATGAAGCTGAAACACCACCCTTTGCTGTTAAAGATGATACGGATGCTTTTGAAGATTTAAGATTAAAATATCGTTATCTTGATTTAAGAAGACCAGCGCTCCAAAAAGTTTTACTTCTCCGACATAGAATGTATCAGCTGGTCAGAAAGTACTTTGATGAAAACGGTTTTGCAGAAATTGAAACTCCGGTTTTAATGAAGAGCACTCCCGAAGGTGCGCGAGATTATTTGGTGCCGAGCAGAATTCATAAAGGAAAGTTTTATGCGCTTCCTCAATCGCCTCAACAGTACAAACAGCTGTTAATGGTTTCTGGTTTCGATCGATACTTTCAGATTGTGAAATGTTTCAGGGATGAAGATTTAAGAGCTGATAGGCAGCCAGAGTTTACACAAATTGATGTTGAAATGTCGTTCGTTAACAGGGAACAGGTTTTTAATGTTGTTGAAGGCTTGATGAAATTACTCTTCAAACAAGTTTGGGGAATTGAACTCTCTTTACCAATACAGCAACTTACTTATGATGAAGCAATGACAAATTATGGAAGCGATAAACCAGATTTAAGATTTGGAATGGAACTACATAATTTAAATGATGTTTTCAGCAATTCTGGATTTAAAGTGTTAAGTGATGTTGTGAATTCTAAAGGAAAAGTTTCTGGTTTAGTAGCAAAACAGTGCGCATCATTTAGTAGAAGTCAATTAGACGGACTAACGAATTTTGTAAAGAATCTTGGAGCGAAGGGATTAGTATGGTTCAAAGTAATTGAAGACGGAGTAGATTCACCGACCGCAAAATTTTTGAAAGAAGACGAAATTAAAAATCTTAAAGCTAATCTTAATGCTGAGCCAAATGATTTGATTCTTGTGCTGGCAGGTGAAAAAAATTCAACACTTAATCAAATGGGTTCTTTAAGATTGGAAATGGCAAAAAGATTAGAAATCATTAAACCTGAAACCCCGCCTTCACTTTTATGGGTTACAGATTTCCCACTATTCGAATGGGATGAAGAGACTAAGCGATTCTATGCAATGCATCATCCTTTTACTTCACCTAAAATAGAAGAAGTCGATTTGCTGGAAAAAGATCCCGGCAAAGTCAAAGCACAAGCATATGATCTGGTGCTAAATGGTAACGAAATAGCCGGTGGAAGTATAAGAATTCACAACTCAAATCTTCAAAGCAGAATGTTTAAAGCTTTAAGTATAAGTGATGAAGAGGCTCAGCAGAAATTTGGATTTCTTATGAATGCATTCAAATATGGTGCACCACCACACGGAGGAATTGCATTTGGCTTTGACAGGATGGTTATGCTATTTGCTGGAGTAGAATCTATAAGAGATACAATTGCTTTCCCGAAGACAGCTTCAGCCGTGTCGCTAATGGATGAATGTCCTTCTGAAGTTAGTGAAGAGCAGTTGAGAGAGTTGCATATAAAGATAATCTAATTTTCTTCTCTAACTTGTAACTTATTCTTCCACTTCTTTTTTGACCTTACATTATTGGACCACTGGATCGTCATTAATCTTTTATTGGCGTACAGAGTCAAATTCCTTGGTGCCTCAATGAAATTTTTACAAAAGGAAATCGTTTAAATTTTCCAATAAGCTTAGATTTTAGAGCGTTATTGCTTCCTCATTACTATTAAGCTGTTGGCTTAATTGTTGAATCACACCTCAAAAAATTCTTGAAACTAACATTTATTAAAGGAGTTTATCGCAGTGATAGTCAATTCTGAGTTTCATTTGGTTCTTGCTTACATAGATCCGGGAACGGGGAGTTATTTAATACAGCTATTAATCGCCAGCATACTTGGAGGATTGTTTGCACTGAAAGTGTATTGGCGAAAGTTGCTAGTTTTCTTTTCTAATAAATTCAACAGATCAAAAGAATCTTGAACACAACTGAAATTGTAAAATCCTCTTCTTCATTCAGAGATCCATCAGGATATATTTTTTCCAGAAATGATGAGATCTATAGAACAGTTACCTTTTCATATAAAAATAATTTTGACTTTCTAATTTCCTCCGGACTATACAATAAACTGGTTAAGGATAATTTTTTAATTAAGCATGAGGAAATAGAAAATTCGAAATTAGAATCCGTAAGTATTTACAAAATTCTTAAACCTGCAAAGATTAATTTTATCTCTTATCCCTACGAATGGTCATTTAGTCAGCTAAAAGATGCAGCTTTACTTACATTGAATATTCAAGCAATTGCTCTTAAGCACGATATGAGTTTGAAGGATGCATCTGCTTTTAATATTCAATTCCAGAATGGCAACCCCATTTTTATTGACACATTATCATTTGTAAAGTATGAAGCAGGAAAGCCCTGGGTT
>JARRKF010000189.1:0-3939 GCA_037388405.1 Ignavibacteriaceae bacterium
TGTGGTGCCGCTGCATCATTCGGTATTAGCCCCGATTTCTCGGAGTTATTCCAAATCTAAAGGTAGGTTACTTACGTGTTACTCACCCGTGCGCCACTTTAATAAAGATATTGCTACCTCGTTCTCGTAGACTTGCATGTGTTAAGCACGCCGCCAGCGTTCGTCCTGAGCCAGGATCAAACTCTCCGTAGTAGAGTTTAATACTTGTGTAATCTGGCGTGTATTTTACGCTTTGTTGAAACCGTTTAATTAACAGATTAAACGCACTCACTCTTTCAAAGAACAAAATAAAACCTTCTGAAATGAAGGGCTGTAAATTTACTTTCTTTATTTAATAAAGTCAAATCAGGTTGGTTTATTAAATCGCCAAATCCAGTCCTAATTCAGTAAAAATTTATTCATAAACAATGTTTAAAAAAGCCTTGCAAATATATTCTTTATTTATACAAAAGCAAGTCGATTTATTTACTTGAAATTGTTACTATCGATAATAGTATGGCTGCAATACTAGCTAAAAGACTCATGTAAACAGAGTATTCAAGTATGTAAGATCTAAATGTCCTTAAATTTTGTTTAGGTACATAAATGTAATCGCCCTCTTCAATATTTAAATTCTCACTTTCAGGGGACATCCACGCTCTTGAACCACCTTTAATTATCATTACTTCATCTTCTTCGGCGAGTTCTCCAAAACCGCCAGCCTCACTTATGTAATAGTTAAAATCTTTTCCTTCAATAAATGTAACATGCCCTGGTCTTAAAACCTGCCCAAAAACGTAAACGGAATTTTGTATTGGAGGAACAATTATAATATCACCATCATTTAGAATATATTTTGATATATCTGAATTGGGATCATTAATTTTTCTAAAATCCAACGAGCTTCCTTCAATTAAAACTCTCAACTGATTTTCTAGGTTAAAGTAGTTTGTATCTTCGGTTACTACATTTGACATTCTGTACATTAATGCAAGTTCAAGATTGAGAATTATGTTTCTATATTTGGGATCTTCAAGATTAGGTTGTTCATTAAGTTTTATATTATACATTTCTTCCAGAATAAGCGATAGAGAACTTCTTGTGTAAACTCTGGCTCTTTTCAATGAAGCTCGCTCAGTAAATCCCCCGCAAGCCTGAATAACTTCGTACAAATTTGTGTTATTTTTGGTAATTGGAATATCAGCAGGCATCTTTACTTCGCCAATTACTGAAACAAAAAAGTTTTTCTTTTGTGTCTCAACAGCCAGAAACCTTAGCCGGTCACCTCTCTGAATCTCAAACTCTTTATCAACAGGAATTTTAATTATGGTTTCAGTATTACCATCATATGAAAGTCTGGAAATCTCAACACTATCAACATTATGATATGAAGGGTTAATACCATTTACAAGTTCGAGCACGTCACTTAATTTATCACCTTCAACGTAAAGATAAACACCGGGATAATTGACCGGTCCACTCACAGAGAAAAAGTTACGACCAACATCATAAGGTGGAAAAATAATTACATCATCATTTTTAAGGTATGGATTGTTTGCAAAGTCTCCATTAAGTCTGAATTTTTGTAAATCGATTTTTAATTCTTCTCCATTGGATCTTTTAAGCTTTATTCCCCTCAATGCATATTTATCGAGCTCCTCTTTTAGCTTTCTGTAAATCTCGGGATCAGGTGTAACTTTAAGCGTCAAGTCAATTGCTTCGTTATAAATTCTGGAAACAAAACCATCAACCCTTTCAGATAGGAGGGCAGGAAAAGTTCCATTAATTGGGAAAGAACCTCCGATTGTTACGCTTATAGCTGGTGTACTTAGAAGATCGCTGCTTAAACTTTTATTTTGAATATTTTGTGAGTATGCTATTAGCTGGAATAATATTATGATTCCAACTATTATTCTAAATTTCATATTCTAAAAACTCCGTATGACGATAAAAATTAAGAATGATACTGTAACTTATAATAATTAACGTACTCACCTGAGATAATTTCTTTCCACCATTTTTCATTTGCTATGTACCAGCTTATCGTATTTTTAATTGCATCTTCAAATGAGTATTCTGGTTGCCAACTCAAAGTATCTTTTATCTTTTTTGAATTGATAGCATACCTTCTATCGTGGCCGGGTCTGTCTTTTACGTATTCTATAAGTTCTTCCTTTTTCCCTAGCTGTTTAAGAATAAGTTTTACAATATCGATATTCTTCTTCTCTGTGTTTGCGCCAATATTATAAACATGACCTAATTCTCCCTTATCCATAACAAGTTCAACAGCTTTATTATGATCAATAACATAAATCCAGTCACGAACATTTAATCCATCACCATAAACAGGAAGCTTTTTATTGTTCAAAGCATTGATAATCATAAGTGGAATTAATTTTTCAGGGAACTGTAATTGACCATAATTATTTGAACACCTTGTTATAACTACCGGCACCCCATAAGTGTGATGAAATGCAAGTGCCATCATATCAGCTGCAGCTTTACTTGCAGCATACGGGCTATTTGGCTGAAGTGGTGTTGTTTCTTCAAATTGTCCTTCCGGTCCAAGACTGCCATATACTTCATCTGTAGAAATTTGAATGAACTTTTCTACGCCAAAATATTTTGCTGCTTCGAGAAGTACATTTGTTCCTAAGACATTTGTTCTGAAAAAAACTTCAGATCCCAGAATACTTCGATCAACGTGGGATTCAGCAGCAAAATTAATTACATGAGTAATCTGATATTTCTGAAATATGTACCTTACTAACTCATCATTTACAATATCGCCTTTAATGAAAGTATAATTAGGATTATTCTCAACCTCTGTGAGATTCTTTAGATTGCCGGCATAAGTTAGTTTATCCAGATTAACTATTGTAACATCTTTTCTTGCTTTAAGAATGTAATTAATAAAATTACTTCCTATGAAACCAGCACCGCCTGTTACAAGAATTTTTTTCATTTATTTTCTTTCATCATTAAAAGGAGAAAAATCCCACAAAGATGCCAGATTGGATAAAAAATGAATTACCATTTAAATCTGAAGGAATGCCTGAAACAGACTGATCATTATCAGCTTTCCAATCATCAGCAAAGGTGATTTGGTAACCTGCCCCAATTCTGATTGAAACAAATCTGTATAAGGGATAATCTACATTTATGGTTGGTGTAAACATCCAGAAGCTGTTTTTTAATTTTCGATAGTAATCCTCTGAAGTAATATTTGGATCAGCTAATTCTCCCCAAATTCCTCCCCATGAGAATTCTCCAGTATTCCTGTAAATATCCAATTGTAAACTTCCTGAACCGATAGCAGCCCCAACTGATACTCCAAAGTTTTTTACAAAAGGCAAAGTATATTCAACTGTTAAACCTCCACCTCCGAGATTATAAATTACCTCACGGTTCACTCCGTTTACATTCTGCTTTGATGAAAGGGAACCACCGAAACCCATTCCACCTAATCTTAAATTCTTTACAAATCCTATATAAATAAAACCAGCAATTCCTGAAGAGTAAAATCCGCTCGTAGAAAGTTCGGGCATTCCAATATTTTTCATTTCATTGTTTACAGGAGTAATATTGGGAATATACCAAGCGGGAACATAACCAATTCCTCCACCAAAAGGTGCATCAAAGAATTGGCCAGCCTGACCGTAAATTATTGTAGTTGTTAAAAATAAAACTGAAAATGTTATAGTTTTATACATATAATTCCGTTAAATATTTCATAAATTTACCAAAGGCTTATAGTAAATCCAAAGAATGGAAGGTTATTAAAAATTGAAAACAAATCTATTATTAGTATGCAATTCAGGTAAGTCACTAATTCGGTACATTCGATGAAAAAACTCCTAATAACAGGTGGAAGTGGACTGCTTGGACAATACTTAAATCTTTACGCAAATAAGAAATTTAATCTCTTTACAACTTTCAATAATAACATTGGAAACTGTG
>JARRKF010000190.1:0-3935 GCA_037388405.1 Ignavibacteriaceae bacterium
ATAATTTTATTAATCTGGATAAAACATACAGCGGAATGATAAGATTAGGATTTAAATCTTCTTCAATGGATTCAGAGACAGAATTGGAAGAGATTCCTTTACCTGAAGATATTGATCAACAAAAAATTATGAATGCGAGAAAAAAATTCATAGGAGAAATTGAACAAACCCCACCAATGTTTTCTGCAGTAAAAATTAAAGGCAAAAAACTTTATAATCTAGCAAGAAAAGGAAAAGCTGTAGAAAGAAAACCAAGAAAAATTTTCATAAGCGAATTCGAGATTGAAAAAATCGATATGCCCGATATATATTTTTCAATTACCTGCTCAAAAGGAACTTATATAAGAGTTATAGCTGATGATTTTGGAAAAGAGTTGAAAACAGGTGGCGTTTTAATGAAATTGCAGAGGGAAAAAATAGGCGATTTTAGGCTCAAAAGTGCTTTATCAATACCTCAATTTGATTCCATAATAAAAAACTCTCCAAATATTTCACTTGCACATTCGGGGAATTGAGCGTATCAAAAATGCTTTTATTTGGAAAGGGAATAATTTAAATTTGTATTCTTTTGACAAGACCATTTAAGATGAAGATAATAAAGGATTTAAAGGATATTGAGCGTGATGAAAAAACGGTTATTACGCTTGGCACTTTTGATGGACTCCATCTCGGACACCAGCAAATTGTGGAAACTTTAATTAAGAAGTCGAAGCAGGTTAATGCAAGAAATTTCCTTATCACTTTCGATCCCCATCCAAGAAAAGTTGTCCCAGGAAGAAATGATGTTAAACTTCTAAGCACTCTTGAAGAAAAAATATCAATCTTTGAAAAGCTTGGACTTGAAAATCTTTTCATTGTGAATTTCACTGATGAATTTTCTAAGCAAACTCCCGAGCAGTTCGTCGAAAAATATTTTGTTGATGGAATTGGTCTGGAGGAAATAGTTATCGGATATGATCATCATTTTGGAAAAGGCAGAGGCGGTGATTTTGAACTGCTTCGGAAACTGGGAGAAAAATTTAACTTTTCGGTTACGGTTGTTCCTGAATATATGATGGATGGCGAAACAATCAGCAGCACTAAAATTAGGAACGCTTTACTTGAAGGGGATATTTTAAGAGCAAATAAATTTCTCGGAAGATTTTATTCATTCAAAGGCAGAGTAGTTAAAGGTGATGGCAGAGGAAAGGATCTTGGCTTCCCGACAGCAAATCTTACAATTGAAGATGAAGATAAGCTGATACCTGCAAAAGGCATTTATGCGGCTCAATGTATTACTGAAAATGAAAAATATCATGGACTTCTCAGTCTCGGAAACAGACCGACTTTTCACGAACATGGTGAAATCATTCCGGAATTTTACATATTTGATTTTGATAAAAATATTTATGGAAAAAGCTTGGAAGTAAATTTAGTGGAAAGGATTCGTGATGAGGAGAAATTTAATTCTGTTGAAGAATTAATTTCACAAATGAAAAAAGATGAAGAGACGGGCAAAGAAATTTTAAGTAAACTAATTAATTAATCCCGGTACTTTCTGGGATTATATCGTACAATAAATAATAAGGATTATATAAAATGACAAAAGAAGAAAAAGCCGAAATAATAAAAAAGTACGGCGCAAACTCAAATGATTCTGGCAAAACAGAAGTGCAGGTTGCACTTCTCACAAAAAGAATCAACGATTTAACTGAGCATTTTAACAAACATGCTAAAGATCATCATTCAAGAAGAGGACTGATGATGATGGTTGGTAAAAGAAGAAGACTTCTTGATTACCTTGCAAAGAAAGATATCGAAAGATATAGATCAATAATTAAAGATTTGAACATTAGAAAGTAAGGAACTGAAAATGATTGTAAAAAAGGAAGTTGAAATTGGTGGGAAAATATTTTCGATAGAAACCGGAAGGTATGCAAGGCAGGCCAACGGCGCAGTAATGGTCCGATACGGAGATACGATGGTCTTAATTACTGCTGTTGCATCGCAGGAAGTGAAAGATGACCAGGATTTTTTTCCATTACAAGTAGAATATAGAGAAAAAACATCCGCTGCTGGTAAAATACCGGGCGGCTTTATTAAAAGGGAAGGAAGACCAACTGAAAAAGAAATTTTAAGTTCAAGGTTGATTGATAGACCTATCAGACCCCTCTTTCCAGAAAAATTTATGAACGAAACTCAGGTTATCGCTTTCGTACTATCCTATGATGGTCAGAATGATGCTGATGTTCTGGGAGCCGTTGGTGCTTCTGCTGCTCTAACAATTTCTGATATTCCGTTTGATGGACCGATTGCAGAAGTTCGTGTTGGAAGGATTAATGGGGAGCTTATTGTAAATCCAACTCACACGGAAATTGAACAGAGTGATTTGGAATTAGTTGTTGCTGGAACCAGTGATTCAATAATTATGGTTGAGGGAGAATCAAAAGAAGTAAGTGAGAATGACTTACTTAACGCTCTTAAATTTGCTCAGGAAGAGATAAAGAAGCTTGTTCAGTTGCAGATTGACTTAAAGAATGAAGCAGGTAAAGCAAAATGGGAAATAAAAGAAAAAGAAATCGATCCCGAATTGAAAAAAGAAGTTCTCGAAATCGCCGGAGAAAAATTTAGAGATATCGTTCATTCCGTTCTTGCTAAAGAAGAAAGAGCGGCTAAAAACAAACAACTTCAGGAAGAAGTTATCGCATCTCTTACTGAAAGATTTCCCGAACAGGAAAAAGTAATCTCTTCAATTCTTCATGATCTTGAAAAGGAATTAATGCGTGAAAGAATTCTTACTGAAGGTATAAGACTTGACGGAAGAAATACCACGCAGATAAGACCAATAACTATCGAGTTGGGCGTTTTACCCAGAACGCACGGTTCTGCTTTGTTCACAAGGGGTGAAACACAAAGTCTTACTACAGTTACTTTGGGTACTAAAAACGATGAACAGATAATCGATGGATTAAGAGAAGAGTATACCAAGAGGTTCATGCTTCATTACAATTTTCCGCCTTTTAGCGTTGGCGAGGTAGGAAGAATGACAGGAGTTGGCAGAAGAGAAATTGGACACGGGAATCTTGCAGAAAGAGCATTGAAAATGGTGTTTCCTGGAGAAGAGATCTTCCCATATACGGTTCGTGTTATTTCTGACATTTTAGAATCTAATGGATCATCTTCAATGGCAACTGTTTGCGCGGGTTCTTTAGCAATGATGGAGGCAGGAATCGGACTTAGTAAAAGCGTTGCTGGTATAGCAATGGGATTAGTAAAGGAAGGTGACCGCTATGCTATCCTCTCCGATATTCTTGGAAATGAAGATCATCTTGGTGATATGGACTTTAAAGTTGCAGGTACAGAAGATGGAATAACAGCTTTTCAGATGGATATTAAAATTCAGGGAATATCATTTGAGATTATGGAGAAAGCTTTGCAGCAAGCAAAAGACGGAAGACTTCATATTCTGGGAATAATGAATAAAGAAATTGGGAAACCACGCGAGCATTTATCAGAATACGCACCGCGATTGATTTCTATGAAAATCGAACAAGATCAAATTGGATTGGTCATTGGTCCCGGTGGAAAAACTATTCAGGGAATGCAAAGATTGTTCGGAGTAGAAATTAATATTGAGGAAGATGGAACAGTCAACATTGCCTCACCCAATAAAGAGAATGCAGTTAAGTGTAAAGAGTACATTAAAAAAATGACCGCAACACCTGAGATAGGAGAGACTTACGAAGGCGTTGTTACAAAACTAATGGATTTTGGCGCGTTTGTAGAAATTCTTCCCGGTAAAGAGGGTCTCTTACATATTTCACAAATTGACAATAAAAGGGTTGAAAAAGTAAGCGATTACTTTAAAGTTGGAGATAAAGTTTCTGTTAAGTTATTAAAAATTGAAAACGGTAAGTTTTCTCTTAGCCGAAAAGAATTGCTAAAAGAAGAGAGCA
>JARRKF010000191.1:0-6325 GCA_037388405.1 Ignavibacteriaceae bacterium
GGAAGAAGAATATCTTCTTTTAATTTTGATGCGGCACCGAGATAATCACCATCAGCAACGAGAGCAATGAACTCTCCAATCTTTACCCCAACCGGGCATCCTTCAACACAAGTTGGTTTGGGACACTGGATACAGCGCATCGCTTCCATCTTAGCCAGTTCTTCAGTGAAGCCAAGATTTACTTCATTGAAATTAGATCTTCTCTTATAGCTATCTTGTTCCGGCATTACCTGTCGGGGTATTTTCATTCTTTCTTTGTTGCTGATTTTTCCAGGCATTTTTATAAACCGCTAAATTGTTTCAGATAATTTTTGTGAAAGAGCTTTTTCACCTTCACACTCGTAATTTTTTAGTGCATCAGATTCCTGCATAAGGTAAGTTTTGTTTCTTCGTCCAAGCGTTTCAAAGTCGACTTTATGCGCATCGAATTCGGGGCCATCAACACATACAAAAACAGTTTTACTATCAACGGTAGCACGGCAGCCCCCACACATTCCCGTTCCATCTACCATTACAGGATTAAGACTCACAACCGTAGGAATATTTTTTTCTCTGGTTACATCAGCCACAGCTTTCATCATCGGAATAGGACCTATTGCGAGCACAAAATCAATTTTTCTCTGATCAATTAATTCCTTTAGCTGATCTGTTACAAACCCGTGTTTTCCGTAGCTTCCATCATCGGTTGTAATAAAAATTTCGTCGCAGATCTCTCTCATTTCCTTTTCAAGAATCACAAACTCTTTTGTTCTCCCTCCAATAATAGAAATAGTGTGATTGCCGGCTTTCTTTAGAGCTACGGCAGTTGGGTATGCAATTGCAGTTCCTACTCCGCCGCCAATGCTTATAGCCGTTCCAAAGTTTTCTATGTGCGAAGGCTTACCCAATGGACCCACAACATCTGAAATATAATCACCGGCCTCTAGTGAATTTAATTCTTTAGTTGTCTTACCAATTCCCTGGACAATTATTGTAATCGTTCCTTTCTCTTTATCAGAGTCAGCGATTGTTAGAGGAATTCTTTCACCAACCTCGTCAATTCTTATGATAACAAATTGACCCGCTTTTCTTTTCTCAGCGATCTTGGGTGCAGAAATTTCAAACCTTTTTATGTTTGGAGCAAGAAACTTTGCGGATATTATTTTATGCATACGTTTTTCCAATGTTAATATTAGGTGGTTTGTGCACCATAAATAATGCCATGGATGTAACAACACAACGACAGATCAACACTACTTTTTAATGTTGAATTGACGAAATTAGAAGTTTTTTAATAAATCTAATTGTTAAGCGTCAGAAGAAGTTCTTAATTCTTAAAAACTTTTTTACTATGTCTGAGAATCATTTGTTAGCAGGAAATATTTATAATATTTATTTGATGTAATCATTCTTTATAATTAACAATTAAAAAATTTTAAAATTTAAACTGTTGTAACAATATAAGAGGCAAAAATGCAGCATAACATTAATGGTTTACAAATTTTTCTTGACGGTGATTCCAAAAACAAACCTATAATTTTCGTTCACGGTTTTCCTTATGATCACTTTATGTGGGGTGAACTGATAAAAGAATTCAGCAATGATTATTATTGTGTCAGATATGATATAAGAGGATTAGGAGCCTCATCCTCAGGAGATGGCCAATTCACAATTGAAATGTTTGTTGATGATCTTGAAAATATAATTAGCGTATTAAAGCTTAATAAACCAATTTTGTGCGGGTTATCTATGGGAGGGTACATTTCATTAAGAGCAGTTGAAAGAATGGAAAATAAATTCGGGGCGCTTATTCTTTGTGACACAAAATCTTCTGTTGATGACGACGAGGGTAAACTCAAAAGAGCGTCGGCAATCAAGCAAATAAATTCTGGCGCATTTGATCAATTTATCGAAGCATTTGTTCTCAACTGTTTCGGAGAAAAATTTGTCAGGGAAAATAATACGGAATATAGAAAAGTTGTTGATAGATCAAAGAATAATAATCCACTTGGAGTGAAAGGATGTCTTTTGGCAATGGCCAGCCGAACAGATACGACAGGATATCTTTCAAACATAAAACTGCCGACTCTGATTATTTCTGGCAGCGAAGACAAACTAACGCCACCATCTGTTATGAAACCGATGTCAGATCAAATTCCAAATTCAAAATTTGTAATTGTGGACGGAGCCGGACATATGACTCCAATTGAAAATCCGGAGTTCGTTAACAAATCAATAAAGGACTTCCTTGTAAATAATAAACTGTAGTATTAACCATCGTATAAAACATTATTACATACTATAATAAAAAGGCCAACACAATCGGCATCATTAATTTGTTTCTGGATTCATTAAAAGAGATAAACCAGTTGTAACCCTAGATAAGCACTTTCAAGTTTGCAGACGAGATTTTGCTTATAAGTTTAGCCGAATAAGAGTTTTGGAAATATCTTATTAATTACTTCTTCTCATGTGTATTTAGGTTTTCTGACAATCTATAAGAACGAATGGAATGGTAAGATTTAAGAAACCATTAATTCTTGCTAATTCATTCAATCGAGCCTCTACTTCTTCAAATATTTCCTCTTGCTTTTCTTTTGCAACAAACACTTTCCAGCTTTCTAAAAACGAAAGAGTGATAAGGAAATGATTTAACATTGTTGAACCGTCAACGAATTTATAATCGAACTCGTCATAATAAATCTCATTAATAACATATCCGTTTTCGTTCAATAGTTTGACATATTCTTCAACAGGCCCAGTCCGGATCCAATATCTAGCGCAGTGATATTCTTTTTGTAATTAATTTTATTAAGAATCCTTAAACCAAATGGTGCTGACCACAATGGTAACTCATCAATTACAGAAATTAACTTGCTATCATTCAGATTGTATTTTGTTTTAGTAATTTCGCCCAATTTGTTTAAAGAATTAAAGGTAAGTAATTATTGATTTATTGTTTCGATGTATTTTGTTATATAATAATCAATTTGCTTCAGACGGTATTGCATAATATAGCGTGGATGTTCAAGCACGCCGATTCTTTTAAAGAAATTATTCTCTTCGTTAATCTCTGTAAAGAACCTCGCATTTTTCTTACCAAGCACTATTCCCAAATCCTTTCTAGCGCCGAGTTTGATTTGTGATATTATATTTTTTATAATTTCCGCATGTAAATTTTCTGCTAAATTTTTCTCGTCATAGTAATTATAGTTCTTCCCATTTTTTATTATTGCAAAAGGATAAATAGCTGTGAGAAATATTTTTGAGAAAAACTCATCAGGTCTTCCAAATTTTTCAACCACTGTGTAAATAAACTTACTGGAAAGTTCTTTCCTTGTTCCGAGATTATTTTCTATTCTACAAATCTCACGTATAGCTACTGGATCGGTAAAAGAAATACCCGTAAGTCCACCACCAAACCTTCCGGGATTAATACCTAAAACGAAAAGTCGTTCATTTTCATCGTTATAGTACTTTATAAAAAATTTTTTTACAATGGCTTGCACCTGTTGTGATGAGTACGGGTTGATCAGTTCAACACCAGTATGTTTAATAGTAGGCGCTTTGAGATTACAAAAGTAATCAATTGCTTTTTTTGAAAAGCTCATAACGTTAGTTAGTAAAAGTTGACGGTGTAATCTACGAACATTCCATTCTTATAATTAAACTTCGCACTAAAAAATTTGTCTTCAAATAGCCATGGAATAAAAATCTTATCTCCGTCCCAAAGATTTATCTCTGTTAATTTTTCATTAGGAATCCACTCAAGCTTTCCTTCGGGAGAATCTATCATTGTTCCACTAAACTTATCCGCAGTAAAAAGAAAGACATACCAGTCATCTTTTCCGTCAAATAATGGAAAAGTAATAAAGCCTTTCATTTTTACTGACTTAACTTTAAGCCCGCTTTCCTCTTCAATTTCTCTTATTGCACATTCTTCCGGTGATTCTCCCGGTTCAAATTTCCCACCAAGCCCGTTCCATTTTCCTTCATGATAATCATTTTGCTTTTTGTTCCGGTAAATCATGAGAGTCAGATTTTTTTGACCGTCCATAACGTAACAAAGTGTTGCAAGCTTCATATTTTTTGCTTCAAATTATTAATAAGATGAAAGGGAGCTATTGCACAATTTGCAAAAAAGCTATTAGATTTAGAACGAAAAAATATTTTAAAATGTAATAAAAAATACATTTGTATATGAAAAAATTATTATAAATATTAAAATGTATTTTTGAAATCTACTTGGAAAAATAAAATTAATATTGGAGAAACTTTTAATGGAAATAGTGGAAAAACGTCTACAAGAAATCGCTTCGGATGAATCTATTATGAGTCAGTGGAATTCATTTGGGGAAGATGTATATTCAATTAGCGCTGCTAAGAAAAAGAAACGGAAAGATGAAGAAGATGATGATGACTTTGAAGATGAAGACAATGATGATTATTATGAAAAAGATGAGGAAGATGATAACCCGTTTGATATAGAACCGACAGAGGACGATTTAGTTGACGATGATTTCCCCGAAGACGATGACGATCTTTTTGATGATGACGATGAAGATACTTACCGATAAAACTTAAGCACCCAGATAAACTTTACTGAGCAAATAGTTTTTTACATAGTCGGTTACCCCTTCCTCGAGATTCGAGATAGGAGTTGTGTAATCGGCTTTTTTTATTTTTTTCATATTGGCTTCGGTGAAATACTGATATTTGTCGCGAAGGTGCTCGGGCATATCAATATATTCTATTTTTACGGGCTTGTTCAACGCTTTAAATAAAGCTGCAACCAGATCATTCCAGCTTCTTGCTTTCCCCGAGCCGATATTAAATAATCCATTTATATTCGTTTTATCAAGGAAAAATAAACTCATATCAACAGCATCCTTTATATAAATAAAGTCCCGAAGCTGCTCGCCGTCTTTATATCCCGGATTATGTGATTTAAAGAGTTTTACTTTTCCCGAGTCACGGGCCTGCTCAAAAGCTTTGTGTACAACCGATCTCATGTCTCCTTTATGATATTCATTTGGACCGAAGACATTGAAGTATTTTAATCCAACAATTTTATCAAAAGCGCCATTTCTTTTAGTCCAAAGATCAAATAATTGTTTTGAGTAACCGTACATATTTAGTGGGCGAAGGGTTTCCAGATTGTTCACATTATCTTCAAATCCGAGCGAACCATCTCCATAGGTTGCTGCAGAAGAAGCATAAATGAATCGAACGCCCTTTTCCAGACAATATGTTGCAAGTTCTTTTGTGTAAAGATAATTGTTAGAAAAGAGATGATCGGCATCCTTTTCCGTAGTTGAAGAGTTTGCCCCCATATGAATAATTGCAGAGATGTCGAAAGAAATGTCCTCGTCAATTATCATCGAAATGAAATCATCTTTATGAATGAACTCTTCAAACTTTAACGGGACGAGATTTTTCCATTTATCGTCTGAGCCAAGCTCATCAACTACTATAATTTTGTTTTCACCAAGCTTATTAAGCTTCCAAACTATTGCACTACCGATGAAACCGGCACCGCCTGTTACAACTATCATTAATAAAAACCCTTCGTTTTTAGACAAAACAATTTAGCTATATTTGTCCGGGTTTTAAAGATTTTTGTTGAATAGCTGGACTAGCCTGGGATAATTAGGTCATTGTTATCGTATCAATAATTTATATATTTAGATTAGTTTTTATTAGTTCTTTTAAGCCAAAGGTTCAGTAACCTCTGGCAGATATAAATAGAATTCTTATCAAGAACGGCGGAGGGAACAGGCCCGTAGATGCCGTAGCAGCCGGTTTGGCAATTGCCGGATGTCGGGTGCTAAATCCTGCTCTGCCTCTGGCGGAGAAAGATGAGATGAAGAATAGTTTAATACCTCTTCGTATCATCTGAAGAGGTTTTTTAGTTTTAAATATTCATTCATTGTCATTACGATGAGCGAAATCGAAGAAGTAATCTTTAAAGATTGCTTCATCCTGCTCAGCAGGATTCGCAATGACTAAAAGTAATAATTAATATGAAACTAACAGTCGAAGCGTTTAAAAAAATATTAGAAGAGAAAATTCTTGTTCTTGATGGTGCGATGGGCACAATGATTCAACGCTACAGATTGACAGAAGAAGATTTCCGTGGAGCCAGATTTAATGATCATCCGCATGACCTAAAGGGTAACAACGATCTTCTTTCAATCACTCAGTCGGAAATAATAAAAGGAATTCATCGTGCATACTTTGAAGCCGGGGCGGATATTGTTGAAACAAACACTTTTAATGCAAATCCTATCTCGCAAGCAGATTATCACACAGAGAAACTTACTTATAAAATAAACTTTGAATCAGC
>JARRKF010000192.1:0-8959 GCA_037388405.1 Ignavibacteriaceae bacterium
GTTTATACTAAATCCCGCTAAAGTGCTCAACAATTCTTTGTTGGTTTGAATAACATTTAACCCACCACCGCCACCTAATGATGTTCTAAGTTTTAAACCTAACTCAGTGTTTTCTTCTGCACCCACTATCCCTGCCCAAAACCATCTGCTTTTCAGGAAGCGATTGTAAGTTAGAGAAATATCTTCTTTCCTTGATGTAGGTTCTTTTTTTGTTGTTGTTATAATTGAGTTTGCATTCAGCTCTGTATAGTGATTTATTGTTCTATATTTACCACTAAGTCCAAAACTAAGCTGTCCAATTTGACTTGCTTTGGTGAAGCTAAATCCCAGTTGAACATAACCGCTCAAAATATCCCAAAAAGATTCTTTAATCCGTGTAATCTTTACAATATATTTCATAAATAATCTTACATCTGTTGAATCACGTTTAACTAACAACGTACCTTCAATTGAACCTGGCTCGATATAACCATAGTATGTTCTTCCATCGTCTAATTCTACCTCAAAATTTTTGTCGCTCCGGATCTTATCAATTTTTATCCATTCAATATTGATTGTCCCCATGTTATCAGTTTTAAAATTTAACAGACCTGTTTGAAGTAATTTTATTTCACCGGTTATTTTATCGCCGTTGAGTAACGTTACAACGTCCGTCCTCTGAGCCAGAGCATAGAAATTAGCCAGAAGAAAAAAGGAGAGAATAAAAAATACTTTTGAATGCTTAGTTATATGGAGATACATATTTAAAAATAACAAACGCTTTTGATTTCAAGGGATTGCAGAAGAATCATTTGCGATAATAATTGATTTTGACAAATGTAATTTACCGATTATCGGAGATTAAAAGTAATGGAATGAAAAAATCTTTACTATTAATTAAAAATAAACTTTGCCGAAAAACATAAACCCTCTGTGTCCGTATTTTATCTCTCCCTTCTCATTTGTATCAAATTTTATATCAAGGGCAAATACATTATAAGATGTCCCTACTGAAAACCTTTGCAAAAAATAGTATTCAACAGCTATAGAGAGATCCAGAAGAATTCCATCATATTTCTCGATATTTAAAGCAAAAGCATCAACATTACTGCGGAATATGAGATTATCCGACAAATTAACGCGATTATAAAAACCGAATACAGGTAGAAACAGAAGTTCCGAATATTCTTCATTTGCAATAGAACGGTCTAATAACAATACTGTCGCGCCGATATCGACATAAAGAAAGCTTATACCTGCAGAAAAACCTGTTTCAACATTTGAATCATTATAAACTGAATACCTGTACTTTCCTCCAAATAAGGTTGCCTTGAAGAAAGATGTAAAACTTGAATTCAGATTTATTACAAGATCGCCGAATACTATGGAATCTGACGATATATTAGCACCTGATCTATTTAAAGCATAGTAATAACCTTCAACAGAGTGCTTATTGTTAAATCTGTAAAGTCCCTTAAATCTGAATTTAGTATTCAATTGTGCCGATGAATTAATGGTAGGCAGAAACCATCCAAAAGTTAATTGCGCTTTTCCGTCATAAATTTCATCACCTGCTTCTGTTGAATCCCCTGAAAACGAGTTGAAACCATACAAAGAACTTGTTGTTGTAATAAATAAGATAGTAATAATAAGCGTCTTTAATCCACTTATCATTCTATTTAACAAAATGGATTGGGTTAAACCTGTTATTTCCGCTTTAATGTTCTCACCGTTATTTGAATTTGAAAAAAATAATTCAATACTTAATAAACCTGCCCGAGAAGACTATCCTGCAAATGAGAACTTATTCAAAAATAATAAATAATTATTTAATAATTGACTTATCAATATATTCGATTAATTGTTCCCCCACAGGATTAGCCGGGAATTTAGATTTCAACTCCTCGGCAAATTTCATTGCAGATTTATAATCCTCAAGTTTTATATAAAAATCAGCCAGCGCATACAGAACATCGAATTGATTTGGTGAAATAGAATTGGCTTTAAGTAATGAAGCTTCAGCCAAAATGCTGTTATCAAGATACTGATAGATAAGTCCCAGGTTATAATAAATTCTTGGATTTACATCAGATTTTTTGGTTGCCTTTTCAAGAATTTCAGCAGCTTCTTTATACCTTTTTTGCTCAGCATATAACAATCCCAGATAGTATTCACCCTGAGTGTATTCTTTATGATTCTTAATCAAATTTAAAAATAAGTTTTCTGCTTCTTTAAGCCTTCCCTGGTTATAATAAAGCAGAGCAAGATTAGATTTTGCAGGATAGAAGAGACTATCTTCCTGAATTGCACGATTATAAAATTTTTCAGCCTTTGTAATGTCCCCCTTATTAGAATAAAAGCTTCCCAGATTAAACTTACCAGTGGGAAAATCAGCAGTATATTCTAAAGTTTTAAGATATTCATTTAGAACTGAGGAAAGAGTCTGAAACTGAAGCTCTGTAAAACTCTCTTCAGGAAAAGCTGATAGTCGGTTTGCTGCAGTTATTCTTACCATCTTTATCGGATCATTAAGTATAGGTACCAGTGTTTTAATAAATTCAGTTTGATTGTTTGAATTATAAACATTTACTGCCGTTTCTCTTATAATCGGTTCAGGATCATTCAGCATTAATCTGATCGTTTCATCTACTGCTTTAGTATTATATGATGAGAGATATTGCAGTGCCGTCGCCCGAACTATCTCGGGATACAAATCGCTTTTAATTAATTTTATAAGATTTGTATCAGCACCTTGCCTTTGCTCATATCCATCGCACAGAACAGAAGCAAAGGTGAATTTTTTTCTCTCACCATAATATTTCTTTATATAATCTTCAGACCATTGATAAGATTTATCAGCATGACAATCATTACAAGCATTCGGTACATTATATTTTATTGAAAGATCGGGTCGCGGAACTCTTAAGCTGTGATCTCTCCTGAAATCAATTCCCATATAAAACCTTCCCGGCATATGACAGCTTTTACACAACGCACCTTCTCCAACAGGAATCTTTTTTCCAAATTTATCAGTTACAGGCTGACCACTTTCATTTGCATACTTGTGAAAATGGTGCTGGTAAGTATCATATTCATCTGCACGATGACATTGAGTACATAATGCATTTCCTTCAAATTTAAATTTGATGCTGTGCGAATCGTGGCAATCGCTGCATTTTACATCGTGCATATACATTTTACTCTGGGTGAAAGAACCAAATACATAATCCTCATCCAGAATTTGACCGTCTTCAAAATACAAAGGCGGACTAATCAATTGAGGTAGGTTATTATTATAATACTCATTGCTTGTATGATCGTTCACTCCAAATGAAGTTCTGCGGGAATGACAGGGTGCACATGCTTCAATATATTGTTTGGGTGTTGTTCCGCTTGTTTTCAAAACTAGTCCCATATCAGGATCAAAAACGCGGGAACCTTCCGGAAGATTAGCCCACTCGAGATGCCGGGAACCCGGACCGTGACAAGCTTCGCAATTAACATCGATATCCGACCAGGTTGTATGAAAGCTGTCACTTTCTATATTATAATTCTTGTTAAGATTTGTTGAATGACATTCTGCACACACACCGTTCCAGTTTTGAGATTGATTTGTCCAGTACAACCAGTTATTTGGTTTGAGTTCTTCAGAAGAATAAACCATACCTGCCATATCGAACCATCGATTCTTTTCTGTGTCCCAGGCAATAGGAAGGCATTGATATTTTCCTTTGTCGAAAGGAACTAAGTACTGCTGAAGCGGTCGAACTCCAAAAGTATAACTGATCTGAAACTCGCCCATCTTTCCACCGGGACCTTCTGTGTGTACATAGAAATTTCCGTCACGTTTATAAAATTTATGTTTCTTTCCTCTGAACTCAACTTCAACATTATTAAAGTTTCCTAGCACAGTTGAATCAGTTGCAACATCCATTGCATTGTCGTGGTCAGAACCTTTCCATAAATTATACTCCCTTTGATGACAGCTTATACAATTTTTTCCTCCAACAAATTCTGCTTTTCTAATTGCAGGTTCTGATGAGGAACTGTGCAATACTAAAGAAAAAGGAATCATAATTACTATAACACCAGTAGCAACTATTCCTATTATTTTCCAAACTTTATTCATCTTAATTAGGCGAAAGTCAATTGAGCTTTATTAAATTTTTCTCTTTCTTTACGGTCTCCAACATCAACTTTAACTATTCCGTTTTCAATTATAACCGGATAATAATCTAATGCTTTAGGTGCCGGTGGATTTAATACATCACCATTCATAGTAAATGATGATGCGTGGCATGGACAGATAAACAGTTTTTTATCTTCCTCCCAGTTTATTGAACATCCCAAATGTGTGCATCTTAAAGAGATTGCAATAAATCCTCCGTCACCAAGTCTTGCCAGAAAAAATCTACCACCTCTGAAAGGAGTAACTGAATCTGGCTTGAATGAATCAACCGGACCGGCCTCAATTAATTTCCTGGCTTCAGTTTTTTCTTTATTACCTTTACCCGAAAAAAGGAATCCTGTTACCGCTCCTATAAATTCAGCTCCGGCGAGAATACCAAGACCCATCCACAATTTTTTCAAAAAAATTCTTCGGCTCTCTATTTTATCTTCCGGAGATTCTGTTTTAACTTCTTGTTCTTGAAAAGGTTTTTGTTTCTTGATTTTTTTCTTTGATTTCATCTCTTACAAATTCCATGGAAATGTTAATTGCATATTCGTTCCCCTGAAGAAAATATTAATTAATGTCAGGACTACGAATGAGGTAATAATCAAAACAAATATCGATTGAACTAATTCAGAAAATGACAATTTAAATTTCTTTGATATGTACTTAGAATAAATCCAAATTATTGATATAACTATTAGCAGAGGAATTATTCCATTACTTATTACAGGGTTTAACCATGGCAGTAACGTCTCGAAATTAATTAGATATTCATTTAGTAGAACCAAAAAAATTGTAATTGCTACAGCAAACATTGCTGAGAGTTTTGCAGATTTTTTCCCTTTGTCTGAAACAAACCACATTCCAGTTGGCTGCTGTTTGTACTTAAGAAAAGGAATGAATGCGATAAGGACTATTAAAGCAAGAGGAATTAAAAATCCTGCAAAGAAAGGATGAAAGTGCATTAATAATTCCTGAATACCAGCAAAGTACCAGGGAGCTTTTGTTGGATTTAAACTAAAGCTAGGATTACTGCAATCAAAACTAATGCAACTACTCCTTCTTTATAAACAAGATTCGGATAGGTAGAAACCATTTTCTTTGGTTCACTTGATTGAGGAATTAGTACACCACCTGATTTCCTAACTCTCCAAAAGTGATATGCCATTAGAAGTAGTAATAAAATGGGAAGCACAGCGGTATGAAAAGTATAAAACACTATCAAAGTTTCTGCGTTTACCTCGGTGCCGGAGATAACAAATTCTCTTAAACTGTTTCCAACTAGTGGTATATATTGAAGAATGCTCGTACTTACGGTAACTGCCCAGTATGCAAGTTGGTCCCACGGAAGAAGATAACCTGTAAAGTTTGAGAAAATTACCAGTGCAAATAATATCAGACCTATAATCCAATTAATTTTTCTGGAAGACTGATAAGCGCCTGTAAAAAACACTCTGAGCAAGTGAAGAAAAACAATAAGAACTAGAAATACTCCGCTCCAATGATGAATGTTTCTAACAAGCTGACCGAATAGAACGTTGTTATGCAGAATTAAAATTGAATCGTAAGCTTTTTGTGGAAACGGTTCATAATAAAATCTTAATAATATTCCTGTAATAAACTGAATTACGATTAATAATGCTGCCATTCCGCCAAGTCCGAAAGTGCGGGTAAATGAAATTGATTCTTCACTTACTGCAGCCGGATGCAGATGCAGTAAAATATTTGTAAAGGTACGTGGCTTCATATCCAAGGTTTGATTTTGCAACCTATTGTAGCATCAAAGTTTATAAAATTTTACTCGCAAAGATATTAAAGATCGGAGAACAATGATACGTAAGGAATGCTCTAATAATTATATATTCATGGTTCATAATAAAAATTCAATATTAAACTTTTACCCGTCTCTAATTTATAAAAAATAAAGGGGAAAAATGTAAATACCCTTGCAGGAATGGAATTTCAATTTTTTCTTTGAACGCTTTTTCAATTGCACCTCTTATATCACTTCTTATCCCAACTCATAAAAGAAAATCCGCAGTCCAGCAGCGTAACTCAATGTCTAAATAACTCTCTGAGAATTCATTAAACACTTGTTAATATAGACGCCTTCCAAATATCTTCCTACCACTCAAGAAACTTATAAACAAAATAGAACTGAAGAGCTGAAGTTTGATCCTGAATTTTTGAATAGTATGAGTATTGGAGTTCACCTCCAATTGAGATACGGTTTGATAAAGGATACAAATAAACAATCCCAGCATAAGCACCAATGCTTATCTGGCTGCTTTTCAACTTATCACCAAACAAATTCCCGTTATTAAATAATAAATAAGTACCTGAGCCACCGATCAGTTTGATGTTTGGCGTTAACTTCATAGCAATCGCAATAAAGATTGGTACTGATACCATTGACGCTGAAAAATCAGAAGGCCCAAATTCTGTTTGAATATTTTTAACATCTATTGAATATAAATACTGGTATCCGGTCTCTAGTCCGATACTAAGTAAATGTTCTGGATTCCACATTATTCTTAAAGTTCCAGAGAAACCGCTCTTATTCAAATCGCTATAATCCATTGTTGTAAAGTAACGCGAATATCCTAAACCTATTTCAGTTGTTAATGAATAAGTCGTGTCTTCCACTTGTGAGAAGCCAGAGCTAGTAATAAAAATAAATGCGATTAAAATTTTTTTAATTAGCATAATTAATTCTTTTCTATTTTATATAATAATAGTATGATACTATTGTCGGATAGTTTGTAAGGATTCCATCAAACTGGCCCTGATTTATGAATTCTTCAATATAGCTTGCATCATCTAGAGTCCAGGTAAAAACTTTTTTTCCTTCAGCCTGCATTTGCTGAACCTCAGCTGTTTGAAGTCCTTGTGTCCAACGAGGTGCCCAAACCTGCGAGTTAGCTTGTCTTACCTGATCGATAGATAGTTCACAAAGAGAAGGAATATCCTGATAACCGGGATATGCAATAAAGGCCTGATAAACATCATCTGCAGGGATGCCAAGATAAATTTTAAGATCTCTCCCCATAAAACCAGCGCGTTCCAGAATCTCTTTCATCAGTTCGATTGAATACTGAACAACATCCACATCTTTTGTATCAAGCCAAACTACACGAATATTAGTTTTTTCAAGAACATACTCTAAAGCCTCACGTAATGAAGGAATTTTCTCACCGTTTCTTAAAGTTATAAGGGTTCTGATCTGCGGCCAGGTAAAATCTTTTATTTTTCCCCAGATCAAACTTTTTTGACAAAGCCGAAGGTTAATATCACTATCGTGATAGATGAACGGTACACCATCTTTAGAAAGACGAGCATCAATTTCGATTCCGGTTGAGCCAAACCTCTCAGCAATGTTTATCATTTCGATTGAATTCTCAGATACACCCAGGTAGTCAGAATTTCTGCCGCCACCTCTGTGAGCTAAAATGTAGAAGTCATTTTGCTTTACTGCTTCGCTGAATGGTCTTTTATATTGTAATTTGATTTTTTTATTCGCTGATTCATTTCCATCACCGTATGATCCATTAAAATTAATCTCGGTAATGGTAGTATCACCACTCAATATTCTTTTACCACCTTCATCCGAAGAAATGTAGAAATTAATAGCGCCTGTTTCTGTGTTTGTTGAATATCTCCAATAACCTAGAAAAAATAGAACGGAATCTAAACTTCCCCCATCCAAAATAATGTAACCACCATTTTTACCTGAGAAAATAGAAAGTCTGTTTCTTGTCCATTTAACAACAACCTGATCGCCTATTAAATCTTTACCTTCAGTTACATCATAAACACCTTCCATTACCTTCTTAGAATTTTCTGGCAGTGGTGTTGTCTCTGAAAGAAAATTACTTGGATCGACAACCGGGTTTGTTATATCCACTTCGTTATTACAAGAGTAAAACAAAAGCAGACTTGCGAATATTAATATTATTGTTTTCATAAAATAAATGTAAATGTTGCTTCTGGTATATAAAATGTTCTGTCGAACGTTGAGAATGCTGCCCACATTGGGTAATAAAATTTTAGAAATGTTGATCTGATACCGATAACCACAAAATTATCTTTCCACAAAGGTTGTTCGAGATATACGCCTATAGTCCATCCATTAAAGAAATCTAAATCATTTGATACCTCTGATGTTCCGTTGGTCGATTTTTCTGCAAGATTTAAGACCAGTTCAGATTTTAGTGAAATGGTAAATTTGTTGAACCGATACCCAGCGCTGATGTTTGGATAAAGAATCCAACCGGTAAACTTTGTGTCAAAACCGAATTGCTTTAATTTCCCGAACCAATAGGCAACGTCTGATCCAACTGAGAATCCCATTCTATCTAGTTCATAATTCCATTTAGGCCCTACTGATATATGCCAGGTTACAATATTAGTCTCTATACCTCCTTCAGCCAGAAAATTTTCAGGAAGTCCATATTTCATTCTGTAAGAAAAGAGAGGTGCTCTGAATATATCATCCGTTTCAACGACGTCTTCGGGCAGCTTAGCTGTAGATAGTCCCAGCGAACTTATCATTTGTTGGGATTGATAAGGATGCGGAAAGAAGAACGTGTTATCGTTTAAGTTGATCTGTTGGCCAAATAAATTTCCCCGTGAAAGAAAAGTTAAAGGTATTAATAGAAGAAACTGTAAAATATATTTCATTCGGTTTTTACCTCGCTTTTATTAACTCAATAAGAAATCTTGTTCTCAAAACCTAAACTAAAGACATAGTTAAATAATTTGATGAACAAACCCTCATTTTAAAAATAACTCTCAACAAAAATAAAT
>JARRKF010000193.1:0-7419 GCA_037388405.1 Ignavibacteriaceae bacterium
GCTAAAAAGCGGGCCAAGCATCAAAATTTATTTTGTTATCTCCTCAGGAAATATCAATAGTTCTAGGTTTTACGTTTACCTTCTTGGGTAAATGTACAATTAATTGTCCGTTGTCATACTTAGCATTAATTCTAGAAGTTTCAATCGTATCAGATATTCTAAACTTTCTGAAAAAATTTCCTATCTCATTCTCATTCAAAATATAATTTCTTGAAATTGCTTCACTATAATTTATCCTGCCAAAAATAATTAACGAGTCATCAATTACCTTTACCTGTATATCATTTCGTGTAACGCCAGGCATGTTCGCAATAAGAATATACTCATCAGGATTTTCATAAATATCAGAAGCTGGTGAAACACTTTCCTGAGTTCTTAGTATTTCTTCAATTGAATAATTATTTAAACTTTTTACTGCTATTATTTCTTTACTTTGTGACATTTTTCTTTCCCTTTAATGATACATCTATTCAAAATATCAGTGGGACCAAAATATTATTGATCCCACATTAAAGAATTTATTTATCCTTGTTATCGTCATCATCAACTACTTCATAAGAGGCATCCTGAACATTCTCTTTCTGCTCTTTTGTCTGCTCTTCTCCACCTTTACCTGGCTCACCTGCAGTCTGCTGCTGGCTTGTTTGCTGGTAAAGTTGAGAAGCTATTTCATTCCATACTTTATTCAATGAATCAGTAGCGGCTTTAATCTGATCAGGATTGTTCGTAGCAAGAGCATCTTCAACTTTTTTAATTTCAGAATCAAGCTTGGATTTTGAATCCGCTGAAAGTTTATCTTTCATTTCTTCCATCTGTTTTTTAGTCTGGAAAATAAGACTATCAGCCTGGTTCCTTATATCAATGCCTTCTTTTTTCTTCTTATCTTCTGCAGCGTGTTCTTTTGCATCATTTTTCATTTTCTCTACTTCTTCTTTACTCAAACCACTTGAGGAAGTAATCCTGATACTCTGTTCTTTGTTCGTAGCTTTATCTTTAGCACTTACATTCAAAATACCATTTGCATCAATATCAAAAGTTACTTCAATTTGTGGTATACCTCTCGGTGCAGGTGGTATTCCATCAAGATGAAATCTTCCCAGAGTTCTGTTATCTGCTGCCATTGACCTTTCACCTTGCAAAATATGAATTTCTACAGATGGCTGACTATCCGATGCAGTAGAAAATATTTCACTTTTCTTGGTTGGTATAGTTGTATTAGAATCAATCAGTTTTGTCATAACACCACCAAGTGTTTCTATACCAAGTGATAACGGTGTAACATCAAGTAGTAATACATCCTTTACATCACCTGCAAGTACACCACCCTGAATTGCAGCACCAATTGCTACGACTTCATCAGGATTAACACCTTTATGTGGTTCTCTGCCAAACAAATCTTTTACTAACTGCTGAACCATTGGTATTCTTGTTGATCCGCCAACAAGTATTACTTCGTTTATATCTGATTGAGTTACTCCGGCATCTTTCATTGCCTGCTGACATGGAACTTTGGTTCTATCAACAAGATCATGAATGAGTTGTTCAAATTTTGATCTGCTTAAATTAATATTTAGATGTTTTGGACCATCCTGTGTTGCAGTTATAAAAGGAAGATTCACATCTGTAGAATTAGATGAAGACAATTCTATCTTAGCTTTCTCAGCAGCCTCTTTAAGTCTCTGTAAAGCCATCGGATCTTTTCTAAGGTCAATTCCTTCAGACTTTTTGAACTCATCAGCAAGAAAATCTATCAACCTCTGATCAAAATCATCACCACCAAGATGAGTATCACCATTGGTTGATTTAACTTCAAAAACACCTTCACCTAACTGAAGAATTGAAATATCGAAAGTTCCTCCACCTAAGTCATAAATTGCAACTGTGTGATCTTTTGTTTTCTTATCTAATCCATAGGCTAATGCAGCAGCAGTCGGTTCATTAATTATTCTTCTGACTTTCAAGCCGGCAATTTCTCCAGCATCTTTAGTAGCCTGTCTCTGTGAATCATTGAAATATGCAGGGACAGTTATAACTGCTTCGGTTACCGTTTGTCCTAAGTAATCCTCGGCAGTCTTTTTCATTTTCTGCAAAATCATTGCACTTATTTCAGGTGGTGAATATACTCTATCCTGTATCCGTACTCTTGCAGAATTACTATCACCCGCAACGACTTCGTAGGGCACTTCACCTTTCTCGGTTCCTACTTCATTGATAAATCTTCCCATAAATCTTTTAATTGAAAAAATTGTATTCTTTGGATTTGTAATTGCTTGTCGTTTTGCCGGCTGACCAACCAAACGCTCGCCTGATTTTGTAAAAGCAACAACAGATGGTGTGGTTCTTCCTCCTTCTGAATTAGGTATAACAACGGGATCATTTCCTTCCATAACGGCAACACATGAGTTCGTCGTGCCTAAATCTATTCCAATAATTTTACTCATTTTTAACTCCTTAAATTTGTTCTGTTTTGTTTCTAAAAATTAATTCTATTTATTAATAACAAAACATTGATCCAATATAAATGCCAATATGAATAAATTCTCCGTAACCCTCTACAAATAAATGAGTTATGGTATATTTCTTGGCATTAATGAGCAAATCTTGTAAGTCAGATATAGTGCCAAAATGTCACTATATATTTGATTTCAGACAATTAAAATGACAGAATTGATTTTTGCTAAAAAATTATTCACAAGGTATTCCAGAGTTCAGCGATTTACTTTCTATAAATTTTATTACTAAATGATTAATTTTGATTCAAATATTAGGAAGAAAAATGTTTAATCTTGAAAACTTTGATATAAAATTAGAAACTGAATGGGTCGGCAGGAATTTTATTTACTGTGATGAGATAACATCTTCAAACAGTGAACTAATCGGCAACAAACAAAAGTATAAAAAATCGGGTACTATTTTGTTAGCTGAAAAGCAAATAAAAGGCAAAGGAAGAAAAGACCGAACCTGGCAAAGCGCAAAAGGAATGAACCTGACTTTCTCTATTCTGCTAAACAAAGATGTTGCTTCTGAGTTAAATATCAATCAATTAAATCTTGCTTCTTCTTTAACAATCGCTTTATCCATAGAAAATTTATATCAGTTAAAAACTGAATTAAAATGGCCGAATGATGTATTGGTTAATGGTAAAAAGGTTGCTGGAATTCTGATTGAAACTTCTATCAAAGGGAGTAAAATTGAAAGAGTTGTGATCGGTTTTGGTATAAATCTTAATCAGATTTCATTTCAGGGAGAATTTAATTATCCTCCAACTTCTCTAAAATTAGAAACGAGAACAGATATAGATAGGGAAATAATGCTGGCTGAAATTCTAAACATTTTTGAAGAGCTGCTAACAAAATTGCAATCTAATCCGCAGTCGATTCTGAATGAATGGAGAGAAAAATGTAAAATGATTGGAGATAAAATAACGATTACAGATGGTGATAAAACAAAATCAGGAATATTTTATGATGTGGATGATAACGGATATTTACTGCTCAAGAGAAACGGGGAAATTGAAAAAATACATTTTGGTGATGTGAGTTTAGTTTGATGTTGCTTTCAATTGATATTGGTAATTCAAATATTAAATTTGCTATTTTTAGTGGTAATGAACTTGTTGAGTTTAAGGTTTATTCTGAAATAGACGAGTCGTTACAGTATCTTAATAGCAAAACTTTTTCGAACGCTGCAATTTGTTCGGTCAATCATGCAAAAGAAAAAATATTAATCGATACTTTGTTTAAAAGAAATACTAACATTTTTATACCTACGGTTAACAGTAAACTAAATCTTAAAATTAAATACAAAACTCCTGACACTTTAGGTATTGATAGAGTTTGTTCGGCAGTCGGAGCTTATGAATTAGCAATAAAAAAGTCAATCATTTAAAAATTATTAACAATGAGATTGAACCTCTTATTTTTGCTACCGGTGGTAATTCAACATTTATAAAACCATTACTAAAACACAAAATATTTTATGATGAAGCTTTGGTTTTAAAGGGACTTAAAATTATTTATGAATTGAATAGTTAATATCTGAATGAAATCAGAGTCTTATTTTGATGTTATCAATTAATCTTGTCTTGCCAATTTTACCAGCAACCAAAATATAATATTCGTTTCCTTCATCAATTAATTCAACATCTCTGAAACCATACGCATTTACGATTGCAACATAATCCAGCTTAATTGATTTTTCTTCAGCAATAATTACTTTTATATTATCAATTACAACTTGCGGATAAATTTCTTTTCCTTCAATCAGCTTTTTACCGTATAGAAGTGCTTTGTATAAAGTAAGAGCTTTTGTTCTTTCTTCAGGAGATAAATATACATTTCGAGAACTCATGGCTAATCCATCTTCCTCACGAACAATAGGACATTCAACTATTTCAATAGGTAACTTTAAATCATTTACCATTTGTTTTATTACAACACATTGTTGAGCATCCTTCTGACCAAAAAAAGCATAATCAGGTTGTATGGAATTAAACAAAATCAAAACTACAGTTGTAACACCACGAAAATGGGTTGGACGAAATTCTCCTTCCAGCTTTTGCGTGATCTGTTCAACAGTTATGTAAGTCTGAAAATCATAAGGATAAATATCTCTTTCATCAGGAAGAAAAAGAAAATCAACTCCTTCATTTTTAAGAAGCTGTTTGTCTCTATCAAAATTACGTGGATAATTTTTAAAGTCTTCTGAAGGAGCGAATTGAGTAGGATTTACAAAGATTGAAACAACAGTTACATCACATTTCTTTTTTGATTCTCTGACAAGAGATAAATGACCTTCGTGTAGAGATCCCATGGTAGGTACAAATCCAATTGTTTTTCCGGAAGTTTTAAAACTTCTTGAGAGTGACTGAATCTCTTTTACTGAAGAAAAAGTTTTGATGACTGCCTCAAGTCATCAAATCTAGCAGATTGTTAAGAGTCTGCTTCAATTCTTTTCTTGAACAGATGACATCAACAAATCCCTTTTCCAATAAAAACTCTGATCTTTGGAAACCTTCTGGTAAATCTTTACCTATTGTTTGCTTGATTACTCTTGGGCCGGCAAATCCAATTAATGCATTTGGTTCAGCAATATTAACATCACCAAGCATTGCATAACTGGCCGTTGTTCCACCCGTTGTGGGATCAGTGATTATCGAAATATATGGGATTCCAGCATCAGCCAAACGAGTTAAACGAGAACTTGTTTTAGCCAATTGCATTAATGAATAAGCACCTTCCATCATTCGTGCACCACCGCTTTCAGAAACGATGACCAGAGGTATTTTACTTTTAAAAGCTCTATCAATTACTCTTGCAATTTTTTCTCCGACAACAGATCCCATACTTCCACCAATAAATTGAAAATCCATACATCCAAATGCGATATTTCTTCCTTCAATTTTACCAGTGCCAACTCTAACTGCTTCAAAAAGTCCGAGAGCTCTTACAGTTGAATTCAATCTGTCTTTATACTTCTTTGTATCCTCAAATTTTAACGGATCAGGAGATCTCATCTTCTTATGCATCTCTTTAAAGCTGCCTTTATCAAGAAGAATATTTATGTATTCATTGCTTCCAATACGAAAGTGATGGTCACATTTTAGACAAGTCCAGAGATTCGATTCAAGCTGTTTTTTATGAATTATCTCTCCGCAACTAGGGCATTTCTCCCATAACCCGTCTGGTAAATCTTTTTTCTGCGAGTCAGGTGAAATATTATCTTTCGATCGACTAAACCAGGGCATTAGCTTCCGTGCCTTACAACATCAGCATAAATTGTAATTATTTTTGCAGGATCTTTAGGATCATTTGAATGAATTGTGACTGTCCTGCTCATCTTACCAGATCTGTGACTGGTATTAAGTTCAACTTTAACCGTTCCTTCTTTATTCGGCAAAAGATTATCATCACTAAGCAGTGCTGCAGTACATCCACAAGAAGTTTTAATATCCTTTATTGTTAAAGTTGATCCACCTTTATTGACAAATCTGAATGTATACTTAACAGTATCACCTTCATTTACCTGGCCAAAATCATGCTCTGTTTCAGGCAGATAAATAACCGGTGGATTGTTTGTAATTGCATCTGGTAAAATTACTGACCCTGTAAAACTTAACACCAATTCGGGATTTTGGGGATCGTTACTATAAATCCTTATTGTTTTATTTTGTCTTCCCTGTCTTCCTGCAGAATTAAAACTAACTTTAAGATTGGTTGACTCGCCCGGAGCAAGTTCTTTCTTTTCTGGTGCAGCTGCTGTGCATCCACATGAAGCTGATACATTAGATATTTTTAGTAAATCTCCACCACTATTAGAAATTACAAAATCGTGTGTAGCAACTTCACCTTGCTTTATTGTTCCAAAATCAAAACTATTCTGCTGCAGAACAATTTTAGGCTGAAGCAACTGCGCATAACTTAATGCTGAGAGTACAATAATTGAGAACACAATGTTTTTAATCATTTATAACTTCTCCTTTACGATAAAATCTTTTAAATAATTTGGTTCCATAAAATCATAATTAAAGGTCTTTTTCTCAACTCCAAATTCTTTTGCCCATTTTGCAATAAACAAGGGATCAGGAACCATTGGATATTCCGGTTTTTTATTTAAGATTATATTAGAATTACCAAAAACCTTAAATCCATCAGCTTTGCTTATAAATATGTCATTTTTCAAAATGGTTAAATCTTCTACAAATATATAACTATTACCCCTAATTTTAAACTTGGCAAAATAAACTTCTTCTTTATTTACTTTATTTGAAATAATAAAAGAATTTTCATCATTTTTTACGTTTGCAAGTTGAAAAGCAAACGCTTCATATGTTGGAACCGCAACTATGGGAATATTTGCACCGTATGCAATTCCTTTTGCTGCAGAAAATCCTATTCGAAGACCTGTGAATGAACCCGGACCTTCCGATACAGCAATAAATTCCAGGCCCACTGGTTCGACTTTTGCAATTTTAAGAAGCCATTCGGTTGCATCAAAAATTTTTTCTGAATGTGAATGCTTTAAATTAATTGAATTTGAAAAATATTTTTCATCTGAAAAGTAAATGCAAACTCCACACAAATTTTCTGAAGTTTCAAATGCGAGAACAGGTTTTGATTCAATTAATTTTTTCAAACCTGAATTCCCTTTCTAAACCATCCAACAACTCAATATTAATTTCTATTCTACCTGAAGGCAATACCGAAGGAAAACGATTCCCCCATTCAATAAATATAAGCGAATTATCGTCATTTAAATAATCCTGCCAACCAATATCAAATAATTCAACCGGATTTTTTAATCTATAGAAATCAAAATGGTAAATATGAAAATCTCTAAAATATTCATTAACGATTGCAAATGAGGGACTGTTAACTTCAGTTATTCCTAATGATGAGAGTGCTGATTTTATAAAAAATG
>JARRKF010000194.1:0-4911 GCA_037388405.1 Ignavibacteriaceae bacterium
CATTGAAGTTTACATTCGATTCCTCTCTCTCTTATTCACAAAACTAAATATCTAAAACTTAGTCATTCACAGAATGTTTGATCCTTAAGTAAAAACGATTATTTATTAAGTTAATGGAATTCTCCAAAGTTGCAAATGTGCAACAATTTATCGTTTTAATTATATTTGTAATGCAACTTAAGTGAAGTCGTTTACTATTTAATAAAATGAAAGAACCAAAGAAAAGCTTTGAAATAAAACATACCGATATAATACTTGATAGTATTACGGATGGAGTATTTACAGTTGATGAAAATATGGTGATCACTTATATCAACAATGCAGCTGAAAAGATTACCGGTTTATCACGAGAACAAGCAATTGGAGAATATTGTTTTGAAGTTTTGCGCTCAAATATTTGTGAAAAGTCGTGTGCTCTTAAATGCTCACTTGAAACGGGCAAAAACGTTGTGGATAGACGAGCTAACATTTTAAGGGAAGATGGCAGAGAGTTATATGTAAGTATCAGCACTTCACCATTAACAGATGAGAATGGAAAATTTATCGGTGGGGTTGAAACATTCAGGGATTTAACTCAGATAGAAGAATTAAAAAAGGAAATTAATAAAAGCTATACATACGAAGATATTATTTCCAAAAATCAACTTATACTTAAGATATTTGATATGCTTCCAATCATATCACAAAGTGATAGCACGGTGCTAATTCAGGGACCAAGCGGATCCGGCAAAGAATTATTTGCCCGGGCAATTCATAGTTTAAGTAATAGAAAGAAGCAACCATTTGTTGCAGTTAATTGCGGTGCTTTACCAGATACACTGCTGGAGTCTGAACTATTTGGATATGTAAAGGGTGCTTTTACAGATGCAAAAAAAGATAAACCAGGTCGCTTTGCTCTTGCAAAAGGTGGGTCAATTTTTTTAGATGAAGTGGAGAGTTTACCTCTGTCAACACAAGTTAAACTGCTCAGAGTTTTACAGGAAAAAGAATTCGAGCCATTGGGGGCAACAGCACCAGTTAAAGCAGATGTTAGAGTCATTGCTGCAACAAAAGAAGATTTAATTAATCTTATACAAAAGGAAAAGTTCAGAGATGATTTATTCTACAGACTAAATGTCGTAAAAATTGAACTTCCACCACTAATAAAAAGACGTGACGATATACCAATCTTAATAGATAATAAAAGAATGGGTAAGGAAATTGAAGATGTTTCTAAAGACGTTATAAATATTCTGATGGAATATGATTATCCCGGAAACGTTCGTGAGCTTGAAAATATTATTGAACATGCTTCTGTTATGTGCCAGGGTGCCAGGATTCGAACCTCTCATCTTCCACCTGAATTGACACCGAAGAAGCGGAAAATGATTATTGATGAAAAAGAAAGCCATCCTCCTATTCAAGCATTTGAAAAACAGCTTATACAAGAAACTTTGGAGAAACATAACGGAAACAAAGTACTTGCTGCTAATGATTTGGGATTACACAGGTCTACTCTTTGGCGAAAAATGAAAAAGTATGGTTTGATATAAAATAACGTTTCACATCCACAACCAAAAAGAAACCAACGTTTCGTTACTGCAACGCCATTCACTTCCTTTAATAATCTCATTTTCTTGATATCCTATTTTCTTTTGAAAAATAAACCGAGCCATTCTTATCTATTCTGGCAGGCGAATTGAATTATTTAAAAGTTGTAGAATGTATTTGGTTTGAAAATTATGATTTTGATTAATATTTAGGATAATATAAATATTATGTAAAGCTGGAGGAGAGATGGCTATTCCGACATTTAATGCGCTGGGGTTCTGTGCGCACTATTCAAAGCAGGGTGATTGGGCTTTCAATTTCGCACTTCGGCTATCTAGAACATATAATGTGAAATTAAATGTTTTTCACTTTCTCCAGGATCCATATGATCCGAATTATTCTAAACCAAAACATATGACCCGTTCGGAAATTGAAAAGTTGGCTATTACTGAAGAGAAGAAACTTAGGTTCTATTATGATAAGCTTGCGGGAGAATATCTTAATGTTGGGTTCCGGGAGTGTTTTGAAGATAGCTGGACAGAACTGCATCGCTGTTTAAAGATTAGTGAATTCCAGCTTCTTATTTTGGGTTATACGAAAAGAAGCGCTGTTTTTGTACGAAAACCAATAGAAGAATTTGCAAATGATTTTATATCTCCAGTAATTTTAGTGGGTCCCAAGAATCCTCAACAACTTTGCTTAAATCATCAAGCTGCTCTGCTTTCCCTTAAACTTGGGATAGCAAACGATGCATATAACATTTGCAATATTAAATCACTAAAAGTAAAAAAGGAACAAATAGCAGAAACTAAATCTTAAGGAGATATTAAAATGATAAAAATACTGGATATATATGACAAACTGGGTTGGAAACAGGCAAAAGGGTATCCTCGGGGTACAAGAATAAAAACTCTTCGGGATGAAGGTAACGCCAAGACAGTTTTACTTAAATTACCTAAAGGCTTTCGTATGGAATCACATTCTCATATAACTACTGAACAGCACTTGATAATCAGGGGTAAGTACGAAAGCGAAGGTAAAGTTTATAGTTCTGGGACATATCGGTTAATACCCGCTGGTATTGACCACGGACCATTTGAGTCCAAAACAGGAGCTGTTATTTTAGTTATTTGGGATCCCCTCAAAAACAAAGGGTAAATTGAAACGTAACTTATTATTGTTGCAACACTGCAACTTTAAATAAAAACCATTTTATTCCTTTCGATGCAGATATAGTTATATCTACTTGTAATATAATAACTTAATTAAGACGTTTGATTCTGGCAGACTAATTGAATTCCAGATATTAATGCATTTAGCCGGAGAAAATTGGAAATGTAATGATGATCAGACTGCGAATCTGGCAGAGGTTATCAGTGTAATTTAGAGACTAAGCAACTTAAGTAATATCGCTGTTTATTAATTGGAATTCATGTAAAAACTGAGTTAAGGAGGGTTAGATTATGAAGACTGAGAATAAAGAAAAGAAACCAGTTTTGGGTCAAGGCATATTTCACCCAGGGGCTAGACCAATGCAGGTTTTTGTTGACAAGAATGGCTGCTGGTGGTTGTGTGATAAGGGTGTTGATCCACTTAAGGATTTTGAGAAACAGAACTGCTGGCGTTGTAGGGATTTGGCTTTCACCAGAAATGATTAGCAATTAAATCTTTAAATAGTGCAAATCCCGGTGCTTAATAGGTTTAGGAAGTATTAATGTTGCGTACTGATGGCTTTGGATTGTTATCAGTGGCTGCCTTTATAAGTATTTGATGTGTTAAAATGTATAAAGTCTTAAAGTTTGGGCAACCTATTTTTTATCATTTCCAAAGTTGAGTGGTTACTAATGATCAATTGAGGGTGAGGAAATTTATAGGTTAATTTCAACAATATAATTGTGTAAAACAAAAGAAAGTAATAATCAGTTCACTTAGTAAAATGAATACAATAGAAGAAAATCATATCGAAAGTTCAATTAATGTGAAGAAAACCGCAATAACAGTTTTTCGAGGGAGAGTTGCTTCAAGTTTAGAATCAGCAAAGCACTTGTTGTTAGTGACGATAGAAGATGAAAAAATAAAGTCTAGAGAATTAGTTCAGCTACGAGACGAAGATCCTCTAAGAAAAATTGATGTGATATTTGGATTGAAACCCGATATAGTAATTTGTGGTGAACTTACAAATGTGTGTGAATACAAATTAAGGCATAGCAATATAAAAATAATTTCTTGGGTTCAGGGAAATGTCGAATATATTTTATCCCTTTGTTTAAATAACGCATTTATTCAGGGATATTATGATGAAAGCAAGTACCAGTCATCTTATTATTCGCATTCATAGCGTATATTTATTTTCTTTGACGATAAATCGGTCTCAATTAAGTAGAGTACGGATTAACATTTTTAACACCTTCAAAAGTAGAAAGATTTCCTTTTTTCTTTTTTCCAGTTCCATTCTTGCAACACTTCATAAATCTTGTGCTTCATATCTGCAACTCAATTAATAGATGTTGTTAGGAGTCTTCAGCATTTTCTGTTCAAAAACAAGCTAAAGATTGATTTTCTTTCCGCTTCCTCAAATGGCAGATAAATTGTCTCTGTAATAAGGAAATAATTTAATATCAATCAATAATAACGTCAGTTATGAAAACTATTGCACTTTCAACATTCAGAAACCGTATTTCATCACGGCTTGATTCTGCTGATGAAATATTAATTCTAACTCTTGAAAATAACCGGGTCAAGAATAGCAAAACTATAAAAATTATTCCCAGCAGTACTTTAGATAAGATTCAACAAATTATTGAGCTTAATCCGGATGTTCTTATCTGTGGGGGTCTAACACAATTGTGCGATCGTAAACTACAAAATACCGAAATAACTATCATCCCCTGGACCAAGGGTAATGCCGAAGATGTATTTAAACAGTTTATAGAAGGCAAACTAACTGAATCGGTTATAGTGGATAATTACTAATTTGATATAACAAGGAGTAAAAATGGATAAAAGAACCTTTAAATGTTTTGAATGTGGTAATATTTGGGAGGTTGAATTTGGCATTCCCAGACCATCCGAATGTCCGGGGTGTGGAAGTTCAAATTTTCACAGAGAGGATGGTGGAAGAAGATATAATCGTCAGAGAAGAAGGCAAAGAAATGGAATGTCTGGAAGGAAACAGAAGTAATATCAATTCAACCACGGGATTTTTATTTTGTCCTCGTTGTGGTTTGAGGAGGCCAAAAGAAAAAGGTATTAGGCATTGTCCAAACTGTGGTTGTAAATTAATTGAAGAAGGTCATCTTCCCTATACTTCGAAGTCATATTCTAAAAAGGAGATATTTGTTAAAAATAAAGTTAAGGAGAGAAGAATTATGGAAAGAGTTG
>JARRKF010000195.1:0-5026 GCA_037388405.1 Ignavibacteriaceae bacterium
GGAAGCCAAGTGATTTTAAAACTCTTGAAACTGCTAAGCCAACATGACCGCCGCCAGCAATGTAGGTAATTAATGGTAACCCTAAATTTTCAGTATACTTCCAATCTTCATCTGAATTGTAATGAAAAATAATTGGATGGATATTTTCAGTTTGATGGTATTCAATTTTACCCGGCATAACTGAAAATTTTCCATTTTGCTTTTGACTAATAGATGAAAGTATGTCTTCAATTGTCTGGACATTTGATTTATCAAGAACACTAAAAATTATTGTTTGAAAACCACCGCAGATCAACCCAGATTTTTCAAAATTTGTTTTATTTGAATGATGAAGTTTTTTAATTAGCCGAGTTTCTTTGCCAAACAGAAGATCAAGAGAATACTCAATCATATCTTTTTCCATTATTCCGCCGCCAATGGTTCCGATCATTTCTGCATCTTCAGTCACTGCCATTTTAAACCCCTGTCTTCCCGGAGATGAATTAGAAGATTCTGCAACAACAAGCAATACAATTTTCTTTTCAGAATTGATTGTCTTCAGGATAAAATTCCAGAAAGATGTTTCATTCATAAATAATGTCGATGGTTTAATATATTCAAGCGGTTACAGGGACATCAATTTTACTATAAAGATTCAAAAGCACTTTTTCCGGAGTTAAGGGAGCATTGATTTCAAATTCCTTCTCAGGTCTGAATACCTTCATTGCATTCAAAATTGCAAAGTATGCACCAATGCTGTACATCAATGGCGGCTCCCCGATTGCTTTTGAATTAAAAGGTCCATACCGATTTTCTGAATCCTCCAAAAAAGCAACTTCTATTTCTTTGGGTACAGAATAAATATCAGGAACTTTATAAGTGGAAAGACTATTTGATAATAATTTTCCTTCATTAGAATGCACTACTTCTTCAACAGTCAGCCAACCGATTCCCTGCGCAATCCCTCCTTCTGCTTGTCCGAGGTCAATAACAGGATTTAAGCTCTTACCAAAATCGTGAACTACCTTTACTGAATCAATAGTGTAAGTTCCGCGTAAGCAATCGAGTGTAACAGTTGTTATTCCTGTTCCATAAACATGATATGCAAAAGGTTTGCCTTTATTTGTTTCCTTATCAAAATAGATATTTGGTGTTGCGTAGTATGCCTGAGAAGAAAGACTTATTCTTTTTTGATACGATATTCTGATAAGATCATTCCAGACTAAATTTGATTTTATTCCTTGATGAAATACTACTTCATCCTTCAATTCCAATTCACTTGTATCTGATATTTTTAATTCCTCTGCCCCAACTTTCAGCAAGCGTTCAAGAATATTTTTACTTGCAAGAATAGCAGCATTTCCGTTAAGATCAGCTCCGCTGCTTGCTGCAGTTGCTGAAGTGTTTGCTGTTCGTGTTGTGTTGGTAGTCTCAATTTTTATTCGATCTCTAGAAACTGACAATGTTTTTGAAACTGCTATTTTAATTTTCTCATTTACACCTTGTCCCATTTCAATGGCTGCGGTGCTTACCCCGATACTTCCATCAGTGTAAATATGAACTAATGCGCTTGCCTGATTAAGAAAAGTGTTAGTGAAAGAAATACCAAAACAAATCGGCATAACGGCAATACCTTTTTTGAATTGATAATTTTTCTTGTTAAAGTCTTCTACTTCTTTCTTTAATTTTTTAAGATCATATTTTTCTTCAGCGTTTACCCAGCATTTCTCCGCATAACAATTTTCTGCTTTTTGTCCGTAATAAAACGAATTACCTTCTTTAAGAAGATTCTTTTTTTGAATTTCGGAAGGATCAACTCCAATTTTTTCAGCAGCTTTATGAATTGCAGCTTCAATAACAAATTTACCCTGCGGCCCACCGAAACCTCTGAAGGCAGTATTTGGAGGAAGATTTGTTTTACAGCTAAACGCTGCAGCCTTAACATTTGGAATGTAATAACTGTTGGTTGCGTGGAATAAGGTTCTATCAAGTATTGCGGGAGAGAGATCTGCTACTGCTCCAGCATTTTGATAATAAGTTGCCTCGTATGATAATATTTTTCCATTAGATGTTAAACCGATTTTATAATCTGATGAATAAGGATGACGTTTTCCCGTCATTCGGATATCATCCATTCTACTGAGAAAGAGCTTTACAGGTTTATTTATTTTATGTGCAGCAAGTGCGCACATTACTGCCCAATGTGTAGCCTGATCTTCTTTACCACCAAAAGCGCCACCTAGCCTTAACACATCGACTTCGATATTATTCATATCAACTGCAAGAATTCTTGCAGCAACTCTTTGCACTGCGGTCGGACTTTGTGTCGAAGAAAATATTTTTATCTTTCCACCTTCCTGTAGAATGGCAAACGAACCTTGCGTTTCTAAATAAAGATGTTCCTGTCCTCCCGATTCAACTTTACCCTCAACAATAATATCACATTTACTCCAGACCTCGTCCACATTTCCTGAAGAAAATATTCTCGGCGGCATTATTAAACTACCTTTTTTATAAGCTTCACGAGGATCAAAAATTGCAGATAAAGGTTCGAAATCAATCTTAATTTTCTTGGCTGCTTTTTTTGCTATCTCGATTGAATCTGCAACTACAATTCCAATTGGTTCTCCAACAAATTGAACTTCATCCTCTGCAAAAAGAGTTTCATCCGGAATTATTCCGCCAACCTGATTTATGCCGGGAATATCTTTTGCAGTAAGAATAGCTTTAACCCCAGAGATTGATTTTGCTTCCTCGATGTTAATGTTTCGAATTTTTCCATGAGCAATTGTTGAATCAAAAACAGCAGCATACAGAGTTCCTTCAGGAACAATTAAGTCATCTATAAACTGCGACTCACCGCGAACATGTTTTTCTATATCTGTGTTTATCATGTCAGAGCTTTAACATTTATTAGTTCCGGAAATAATTCTATGAAATGTGCTTTGAACAATTGGTTAAGTAACAATCTTTTATATTCTTCACTTCCTCTAATATCACTTATTGGAGATATTTCAGATTGAATAATTGAAAGCACATCATTTAAAGTTTCGATCTCTATTTTTTTACTGAGTAAAAAATTTGATGACTTTTCTAAATAAAGCGGAATCGGTGCAACTCCACCGGCGGAGAGATGCACTTCTTTTATAGTTTCGTTTACTACTTCCAGATATATTGCAGAATTTACACTCGCTATATCAAGATGTTTACGCTTTGAAACTTTTTCAAAATTGAAATGTGAATTTTCTGAAGGAAGTTTAAATTCAATTTGTTCTAAATATTCATCATCGGTTTTATCTAACTTTTTGTAGCCTTTAAATAAATCTTGTAACAAAATTTTTCTGTACTTCAATCCATTGTTCAAAACAATTGATGCATTTAGTGCAAGAAAGAAAATCGTCATATCACCAATCGGTGAGGCATTGATAATATTCCCTCCAATCGTTGCGCTATTTCTGACTGGTAAAGAAGCCATCAAATCCATAAAACTTTTAAGCTGGGGAAAAAGTTTTTGAAAAACAGAAGAGTTTTTAATCATTTCAAAAGACGTTCCCGCACCAACACGACAAATCTTATCTTGGACTTTTATATAAGAAAGATTTTTGTCTTTAATAAAGGTGATTTGTTGTTTCAAGAATTCATCCGGTTTTTGAACATACAAATCTGTTCCGCCAGCAACAAAATATTTGGCTTTGCCATTCTGCTCGTTTGAATTTTCAGCTTGAAGTTTCCCTAATCGTTCTGCAATTCCGGTAAAATAATCGGGGAGAATATTATTCTTGATAAGGAACGAAATTCTTTCAACCTCTTTATGCTCATCAGAATTGAATTTATTTAGGACATTATTAACGCTTCTTTTTATTGAGGTATAACCTGTGCAGCGGCATGTAACAATGTGTGTGTTATTTACATTTCCCAGAGGCAGCAGGCAGGAATTAACTGAATGGTACTCGAGTTTATTATTTTTCAGTTCTCCGATTAATACCGTACACGCTCCGCAGTCACCTTCTTTACAACCTTCCTTTGTTCCGGTCAGATGAATTTGTTTTCTGATAAAATCCAGAAGTACGACAGCTGGATTAATCTTAACAGAAATTAATTCATTATTTAGGATGAAGGTGATTTCTTCGGTCATTTTTAAACAATTGTTTAATCTGAAATGTAATTTATTCAAAAATAAATTAAAGGGCATTGCAAAAGATTAGAATATTATCTCCTATTCTTTTTCTCAAGCAACTTTGAAGAATTAGCATCCAGATAATCTCTCCAACTAACAATCCGGATCTTAGAGATCTTAAAATTGTAATCCACGTTTTTTTGAATACACTTATGTGTTTCACTTTTAATCTGGGAATTTGATTAACAGCGGGTTTCCTGACTTTTCTAATTATAAAAATATTTTTTGGAAAATTAAACGACATTAGTACCGGACTGTGGGTGCTAGGCCTTCTATCACGACTATTTTTTATCCATATAGATATTTCTTAATTAATTTAGGAGATCATTAAAAAAATAATAATCATAGAAGATGTTAAACTAGAATCGGTTTGTGTTAGCAATCAAAACTTTCTAGTAATTTCATTAATTTAAATCTAATTTGAAAGTTGTAATCTGAACTCACCATATATTTTCTTTGCTAACAGACTAATTTTAAAATTTCTTAGAGGTTCAGGTTTAAAAAAGTCTCCAAGTAAGAGTAATTCTAGTAGGATTTTTATCTGTTACAGAAGCTAAAAATGGTGGTTGTTAAAAATCGCAGCTTTTTCGAGGTAGTACTCCTATTTGGAACCATCTCTCTGAAAACCTTCAAAAAGAAGTTAAAAACTCATTTTTTTATTAGCGGAGAGGCAGGGACTCTTTCGAACACTTAAAAATCTTTAATTTCAGTCAAAAAACGGAACATTTTACCTTGAGGGTTCCACTTTGGTACCATATAATTGATGTTTGGTGAAATTAAAAACCCCCACCAACTTTCATTGATGAGGGTTTAATTAACTTAGTACTAATTTGATGCTGTTTGACCACCGTGATCCCCAACCATCAGCCA
>JARRKF010000196.1:0-3852 GCA_037388405.1 Ignavibacteriaceae bacterium
TTACAACAGGACGAGGATTTAATTTCAACTGGAAAGTGACCGAAGGCGGTTTTGCTAATTTGAATTTAAGTTACAACGTTTCTATGAATTCTTCATTAGCTGATATATTAACGGATGTATATGGAATTGAAAGAAACGAAGGCGAAATTTGGAATGATATATTAAGCAGTGCAGGGTTTGGAAAAGATTATCGATACCAACAATCTTTCGATTTAAGAACTTCACCAAGGCTTCCTTCTTTATGGGACATTAACAGATACTTTACCTTAACTGCTGGTTATTCAGTTGGCTATCAATGGAATGCTGACTTAAGACAGGAGGATATTGGCAGGAGTGCCGGCTTTAGTAATAAGTTTACCGGCGGGATGATTCTCAGGTGGAAATCGTTGACAGAACCTTTATTCGGTAAAGATGATAATTCAACAACAACGAAAAGAACGGATGTTGGCAAAACTAAAGGTGGTTCCGATTCTACAAATGTAACTGTTGGAGAGAAAGAGTCTTCTATTACGAGAGCATTACAATTCTTTAAAGCCGCAATTAAATATGTATTCTTTGACTGGGAAAATTTTACTGTCAATTATAGTCACGATTATGGAGTATCAAAATCAGGAATAAAAGCAACCGGAACCGGTTTTTATAATTTTTGGGGATTAATGCATAATGATGATAATGGTCCATCGAGAGCATTTCAGCTTGGATTTAGCAGCGATGTCGGACCTCGGGCTTTTGTTCCAAATGCAAATATAAATCTGAGTGATTCATACACTGAGAAAAATAATATAGACCTTAAAACTTCACGTCCTTTATGGGAAGGAGCAAAAATAGATTTAAACTGGAATGTAAACTGGTCTGAAAATAAAAATGTGACCCTCTCTGCCGATGAATTTGGAAATATAAACGTCAGCAATGTTACATCAACAGGTAGTCTTTCGAGGTCATTTTTATCTCTGCCGCCGGGGCTTCCTTTTGTAGATTCGGGAATAAAAAAGGTTAATGCTTCGTATAATCCAAATGCAGCAGACCCGCGCAAAAGTCTTTCCGATGCTTTTATAGAAGGATTTGAGAGTGTTCCCTTACTTTCAAAATTACCAATGTTCACTGATGTTGTAAAATATATTCCCAGACCAAACTGGAGAATTACATGGGATGGATTAGAAAAGTTTTTGTTCTTTAAATCTCTTGCTCAGCGCATTTCACTTGATCATGCTTATAGTTCAACTTATACTGAAGGATGGAAGCTTACGAGAGAAGGAAATCAAGAAACTCAAACACAAAGAATTGAATATGGATTTACGCCTCTGGCTGGTTTGAATATAACCTTCGGAGAACTTTGGGGCGGTAACTTATCTGGCAGCATTAAGTTCTCTTCAAGAACTTCTTACGACCTTGGAGTTTCTACATCGAATATAAACGAGACTTTATCCCGTGATATTGGTTTTACTGCAAGCTACTCAAAAGCAGGTTTCGAAGTTCCGTTGTTCGGAATTTCATTAAAAAATGATGTTGAATTTTTGATTTCGTATACAAGCACAAAAAATTCAGTTGTTCGTTATGAAATGAACAACTTTACGGAAGAGGGAATACCGCAGGACGGAACAACAAGAACTACCATCGAACCGAGAATTAAATACACAATTAGTTCTAAAGTAACTCTGGCAATTTTTTACAAGCGTTCTTCTGTTGAACCGGAAGGAGCAGCAAGAATTCCTCCCACAACGACTAATGAAGCCGGTCTTGATGTTAATATAGTAATCCAATAATTAGTCAATATCATTAATCGATTCTTTTTAATAAGTTTAATAAAATATAAATGTTGAAATAATTTAGATAATGTAGGGAAAATGGATAAGAAAAAGGTACTCTGGGTAGATGACGAAATAGATTTATTAAGATCGCATATAATATTTCTTTCTGAAAAGGGATATGAAGTTGATACTGCAATGAATGGTGCCGATGCCATTTCAGCAGTAAAAGAAAAAACTTATGATTTGATTTTTCTTGATGAAATGATGGCTGGTATGGGTGGACTTGAAACACTCGGGCAGATTAAAGAGATAAATGCGAACATTCCGGTTGTTATGATTACCAAGAGCGAAGAGGAAACACTGATGGATGAAGCAATCGGTGGAAAGATATCTGATTATCTTACCAAACCTGTCAATCCAAGTCAGGTTCTTCTCGTTTGTAAAAAAATTCTCGAAGGTAAAAAAATATCAGGTCAATATGCAGCAAAAGATTCCTTGCAAGACTTTAATCAAATATCACAGGCATTACTTAGTAATCCTGATTTTGCAGAGTGGATAGATATCTATCTTAAGATTGTTAACTGGGATGTTGAGTTGGATCTGTATTCTGAAATTGGTTTAAGGCAAACACTAAATGACCAAAAGAAAGAAGCAAACAAGGAGTTTTCGAAATTTGTCGAGAAGAAATATAAGCACTGGATAAACTCAATGGGAGATGTCGATACTCCCACTCTCACTCCGGAAATCACAGAAAAATATGTTTTTAATCACTTGAAGTCAGAGGATGATATAAGTGTTTTTTATTTTGTCCTCGACTGCCTCCGGCTCGATCAATGGCTTATAATAGAACGACATCTTAATGATCTCTTTAAAATTGAAAAAGATTATTATTATGCAATTCTTCCTACTGCTACACCTTACGCAAGGAATTCATTGTTCAGTGGTTTGTTTCCTTCAGAAATAGAAAAATATTATCCCGATCTCTGGGCTGGAAAAGATGACGATGAAAACAGCATGAATAAATATGAAAAAGAATTACTTCAATTATTGCTGAATCGAAAGAAAATAAATCTTCGCAATGATTTGAAGTACATCAAAATTATTGATCCGGAAGTTGGACGTAACTTTGAACAAAATATATTATCGTATAAGAATAACCATTTCACAGCAATTGTCGTAAACTTTCTCGATATGATTGCTCACGGAAGATCAGACTCGGATATACTTAAAGAAATTGCTCCTGATGAAGCTGCTTATCGTTCTTTAACTAATAGCTGGTTTACCCACTCTTCATTACTAAATACATTCAGAGCTATAGCCAGAATGGATAAAGTTAAAATAGTAATCACAACTGATCACGGCAGCATTCGTTCTTTGCGGGGAGCAAAAGTTTTAGGTGACAGGGAAGCGTCAACAAATCTTAGGTTTAAATATGGTAGAAATCTTAAAGTTGATGATAAGCATGCAATATATATTAAAAACGCAAATGAATATAAATTACCAAAACGGGGTGTAACCGTAAATTACATTATTGCTAAAGAAGATTATTATTTTGTTTATCCGACCGATTACCATAAATACCTGACTTATTACAAAGATACTTTTCAGCATGGGGGTATTTCACTGGAGGAAATGATTCTACCTGTAATAACTATGGAGCCGAAATAGTTTGATTCGGTATCCATCAAACTTGAAAACTTCAAGTCCCGAAGAAACTGCTAAGCTTGCTTCAAATTTTATTCGGGATCGCAAACCAGGTGATAGAATAATACTTAATGGAAATCTTGGTGTTGGTAAGACATTTTTTATAAAGTCAGCACTTTTTTCTTTAGGAATAAAAGAAGTTAACAGCCCATCTTTTGCAATCGTTAATGAATACTTTAATGATTTTCATTTTTACCATTTTGATTTTTATAGATTAAAAAATCCAGTTGAATTGTTTGATATTGGCTGGCAGGATTATTTGAATGATGATGATTCACTTATATTTATTGAGTGGGGGAATCGTTTTCCATCGGTATTGCCTTCAGCTAGGATAGAAATTAATATTGAATTGTTAGATGAATTAGAAAGAGAATTCAGGTTTGAAAAAATTAATTGAATC
>JARRKF010000197.1:0-6613 GCA_037388405.1 Ignavibacteriaceae bacterium
CGCAATACGTCTTCATTGATTGTAGCATCGAGTGAGAAATCTACAAATCTAAACCCTACACCAAGTGTTGCGCCCATTTGTGATGGGCCAAAAAATGTTCTAATGAATTCGGTTTTTGAAGTTGCAGTATTTGGAAATTCCTGGCTTCGTGAACCAGAATAAGCTACATAACCCAATCTTCCAACTAACCAATCAAGCAAATTCCATTCAAGACCAATATTCCAGATTGGAAGCACTGTCTCGCTCGAACTTAACTCTGGTGATACATTATTGACTGCCGGAGTTGTTAAGCTTGCTGTTGAAAATCTGGCACCACCAGCTATCAAGAAATCACCAATTTGGTAATTAAGTCCAACACCAAATTCAAACCATGTAAAGGATGGCATATCAATCGATGCTGCAGAAGTTCCACCGGAGTCTATTGAACCACTTTCCGTAAAGAACAGAACAAGTGGTACTAACTTAAGATTATTATTAAGTTGCCAAAATGCTCTTCCGGTAACAGTAATTATAGTCTGGCTTGCATTTGTTTCATTTAAGGTATCAGGCTTCAGGCTTGCACTTGGTAAAATAAGAGATGCGCCAATATCCAGCTTTAAGTCTTTTGTTACATCTGAAATCAATCCAAGATTAACTCCGAATTGGTTTGCAGAGCCTTCAGTAGATGCGCCAACCGGTGGATTAATTTCATTACTTGTGGAAGCATAAGCAAGACCCAATCCCAGAATCAGTTTACCATATGTATAAGTTCCGATTAGCTCAACGTTATTATCCAAAGGGACCACACTTCCAGGTCCTGCAATATCGTTTACTGTTGAAACGACACCGGGATATGATGGACTGAAAGAACCATAAGAACCAGGATCAAGCAATGCAATTGACATTCCGTTGAAATCATTTCTGGCAAGTATTCCGCCAAGAGTCCAGTTACTACCAACCTGAAAACTTCCGGATAAATATTGTCCATAACCTCCGGATGAAAAAGGAGTTCCTGCAGAAGAGCCAAGATCACCTAAAAGAAAATTATTGTACACTGCGTTCCAGGAAGGATTGAGTGTATTGAAATATGGATCCATCACATATGGATTAGAACCTATTGCGCTTAAACGTGCATATCCTCCTGTCTTTTTAATTACCTGTGAATAAGTAAATGAAACAGACAATAAAAGTAATACCGTTAATAAAACTTTGGGAAATTTCATTTTTCCTCCTCTTGTGAATAAATATTTTGACTCAAACAACCATTATCTGCCATAACAGATAGTGGTTGATTACAAATATTATTCCCTAAAAAAGGCTTGAAATTTTATAAAAAAGTGTTTTTGAGAGGAATTTTTGAAGGATTTGAAGAAAGAATTTCTTATGCAATCCCCTGTAAATCTAGGTAAGAAAAATAAATGTTAAATTGAATAAACCTGCAGAAATAAAATGATAAAGATTATAGTAATTCTGCTAGCGTGCTGTACTTAGTTGAATGGTCAACTGTCAATGATTCAATCTTTGATATCAGGATGCTCATTCTTTCATCAGTTCCGTCTTCAAAATTTTCGAAGGCTTCATCAGAGCTAAATATATATTGTTCCTGGAAACGATTTAATTTTCCCTTTACCTCATAAATCGAATAACTCTCTAGACCATCAGCCTTAATTAAATTTTTTAATTCTCTGATTGTTCTTAAATATTCTTCCCTTTTATCTTTATCAACTTCATAATTTATTGTGAATAAGACTTTCGACATTAGCTCTCCAAATTTTAAATGTTCATTTTTCCGGTAAATACAATTTTTGCCGGACCTGTAAGTGATAGATTTTTAACTTTAGAATTTTCTACTTCAAAATTTACTAATAATTTTTCATTCCCTTTAGTCAAAATTTCAATGGGTGGATAAATTTTATGTATTACATAAGAAATTAAAGCCGCAGCAACCGAGCCTGTACCACATGCAAGAGTTTCATTCTCTACGCCACGTTCATAAGTTCTTATGTGAACTATATTATCCATAACATTAATAAAATTTACGTTGGTTCCACCCGGTGCAAACTCAGGTAAATATCTTATTTCTCTTCCCAGCAGATCTACAGGAACTTTTTCCAGCGAAGGTAAAAACCCTTCTGATTCAATAATATCTATTACCACATGCGGAGAACCTGTATCAGCATAATGGGCGTTTAAAAGTTTACCGCCTGCTTTTACTTTGAAATTGTATTTGATTTTCTTCGGTGGATTGAGAAAGAATTTTATTTGAGTATCGGAAATTAACTCGCCTTTATACTCAACATTATTGGAAAGAAAATTGGCTGAATTATCTTTCATTCTTCCGGTTTCATAAGCGAAACGCAAAGCACATCTTGCACCATTTGCACATAAGCTGCCAGTTGAACCATCAGCATTAAAATAATTCATAACAAAATCTTTTTCAATTGAATCTTCAATAATAATTAAACCATCAGCTCCAATTCCATTTCGTCTGTCACAAAGTTTCGGAATGATTTCTTTTGTTAATTTGAATTCAGGATTTAGCTTTTTATCAATAAAAATAAAATCATTCCCTGCACCACTCATTTTTGTAAAAGAAATCTTTTGCATAATTGAATCAAATTTAAACGAAGGGAAGGAAGCAAACAAAGGAAAAATAATTTAGAGAGTTCAAGTGAAACTTCAAGTATTGAAAGGGAAACCATTATTAATATAGTTTCCCTGTTTTCATAATTTTAGCTTGCGTAGCTTTTTATCATTCCAGCAACCTGCTGTGCCTGTTTGGAATTATACTCGAATGATAATTTTTTAAAGTTAACCAAATCTACTATAGTGCCAATTACACATAAACCACCTGTAAGTAAGAATAAAATTCCCATTCCGATCTGGTTCAATACAAATCTTTGAATTCCAGCTATTCCTATAAAACCAATAACTGTGAATACTAAAATATTACTCGGATCTTTTCGTCTTGCCATATAAGCCATTGCAAATTGCTGAGCCTGACTGTCAGTCATATCTTTAATAAGTTCCTGAACGTAAGCCATTTCATCTCCTTCGAGACTTGGCATTAATTGAAAAACATTAGGCATATCTCCTCCAGTTGTTTTTAATAATTGTTAAGATTCTAATTATGATTATTAATAATGCAAATATTCCTAAAGGATGTGAATGAAACGAAGCTACAAAATCTCCAACAAACAGATAAGAAATAGAGTTTCCAAGTCCGCACCCCGGACAAAATTCAATTCCAAGATTAGCGAATGGGCAAATTGTAAAATGAGCAGTTTCCGGTGAATTAATAAATATGAGATAAGTTAATCCAATAACCCAAACCAGTGCTTCGAATCCAATTATTTTCCAGATCCGAATTACGAATTTTTGTAGAGTTAAAAAAAGTTTCAGTTCGTCTTTATTATATCGTAAAACTAAATTCATCTAATTCAATTAATTATTATTTATTTGATTTAAACTTAGAGAATCCTTTTAGTATTAACAATCAAAGATAGGTGAATGGTATAATTTTACCGGTGAGAGTGGATTTTCTTACTAGTGAATAGTTTGACTTTAAGAATGTTTTATAGATTTTTTTGAGGCTCGTGGAGCTAAGCGGGATCGAACCGCCAACCTTCTCGTTGCGAACGAGACGCTCTCCCAATTGAGCTATATCCCCATTTTAATTATGCAAAAATAATGGAAATTTGAACTCCCTACTAACATACTAATGGAACTATTTTTAAGAATGTGGGCGAATATAACTACGCCTTAGCTGCGTAAATAAAACGTAGCCGTTCTCCTTTCCCTTTCCTGCCGGAGTTAGGAAGAGCGTCGTTTAGACAGGATAGCTGATTCCTTCACCTTTCGCTACGCTCAAAACGAAGCCTGGTGGAGGTGCGGGGAGTCGAACCCCGGTCCGAAATTAAGATCCAAAGAACATCTACATACATAGTCTGTTTCATTTTGACTTTAAGCTACCAAACAGACAAAGATCACTTAAAGTCTGCCTGCTTTATCCGCCAAAAGCGGATTTGCCTCATCTGCACAGGCAACAGAATCAGCTATCCTGTCTAAACGACGCTCTTCCTAACTCCGGCAGGAAAGAGAAAGGAGAACGGCTACGTTTTATTTACGCAGCTAAGGCGTAGTTATATTCGCCAGTTATTGTTTGCTCCCGCCGTTTAACGTGTCTGCAGGAGCCACACGATATGCAGTTCTAAGCCTCTTTAATCCCGTCGAAACCAAAATTTCACCCCCAAATTAGGGATTGCTGGAATTCTCAACTTTTTTACTATTAGTTAAGAGCTTTGGTTCCAGATTATATCAGGTTGGTTTGAGACTTTATTCTCAAAACGTGAAAGAACAAAAAGTAGATCAGATAATCTATTTAGAAAAATAAGAATATTATCACCGATTGTCACAGTATTTTTTAATGCTACAACTTCCCTTTCTGCTCTCCTGCAAATTGTTCTGCAAACTTGTAATAAAGCAGAGCCTTTTGTTCCTCCCGGGAGAATAAAATTACGAAGCTCTTCAAGTTGTGCATCGTATTTATCAATCATTACTTCCATTTCTGTTGAGAATGAACTAGGTGTTCTCTGAATCGATAATTTGTTGGTTTTATCCTCAGGAGTTGCAAGATCTGATCCTAATACAAAAAGCTTGTTCTGAATATTAAGCAGATCTGATTTTACACCTTCATCACTGACTTCAGTAATAGCCAAACCTATGAATGAATTTAATTCATCGATTGTTCCATAAGCAGAAATACGAAGCGAATCTTTACTTACACGTTGACCGCCGAATAAACCGGTTTCTCCTTTGTCGCCGGTTTTTGTGTAAATTTTCATTTTACTAAAGGCAACTCATGCACTTCTGACTTTATATTTCCGTTATCAGAGTGTTTTAGATTAAGTTGAGTGTAAGGTTTTAGATGTGAACTTTTAACGTACGCTAAACCAATCGGAGAGTTTAACTTATGTGAAAATGCATGTGAAGTTACTGCCCCAACTTCCAGCCCATTCTCTTCAAGAATATACCGACCATTATTAGTTTCCAATTGATTACTAAATTTCAATCCAGCAAGTCGTTTTTGAACTTTATCATAATTCTGCAACCTTGCAATTACTTCCTGCCCGATAAAACAACCTTTATTAAAATCGATATATTCTGTTAAGTCAGCCTCAAGAGGATTAATTTCACCATTTAACTCGTTTGGTGATGAAGGTATGCCCTGTTCAATTCTGTAGATGTTGTATGCTTCCTCTCCAATCATATTAAAATTGAATATTCCTTTATTCATCATAACATAAGTTATGAGACGTTTGGAATTTTCAAGATCTGATAAGAACCAGAATTTAGAAGAGCCTCTTTCACTTTGAAGACGTATAAGGAAAAATAAAATATTTTCGGTATGAATTATTTTAAATGAATCCTGCCTCATTTCATTAACAACATTTCCGCAGATTAATGTAGCAAAAGAATCAGCCTGCGGACCAGAAAGTTCAAGAAGGTTATATTTAATATTTGCATCATTTACTTCTACATCATCACTTATAACATATTTTTTAATCCAGCTCATTACTTTCATTTTGTCGTTTCTGTCGCAAACAAGCAATTGGTAATTTTCAAAATTCATCAATGTACCTAAACCAATGTACTTTCCTTTTTCATTTGTAAAGATTGTATTCTTAACACCTTCTTTAGGTAAATCTTTAACATTGTTTGTTGATATTCTATGAATCAGGTCAAGCGAATCGGAACCTTTAAGCTCTATAATCCCTTGATGAGAAATGTTTCTTAGAGTCACACCGCGGTATATTGATTCAAGTTCTTCTTCTATTTTAGTGTATCGGCTAATTACTTTGTAACCATCTATCGGAAAGGAAGAAAATCCGAGGGTTTCCAGGTATTCAATCAATTGTGAATTTTTTTCTTCTGTAGCTATCATTCATTTATCATTGGTTTTTGTGAATCGGTAATAATTATATTACATCAAATTTAGTGCTACAAATATACAATACTAAAAATGAATTAAAAGGCCTTTTTAAGAAGATTAAGAATTTTACCGACAGGAAATATTTATAGATACCCTGATTAAAAGAAGTTAATTCCGATCTGCAAATTTTCTTTAAAAGATGCTAAAACTTTACTTTGAATATTCCTGCATAAAATGCGCAGAACTCAGAATTCCCAACTGAAAATGATTCAGATTAAAATGTTCATTCGGCGAATGAAGATTTTCACTATCGAGTCCCATACCCATTAAAACGGGTGCAGCTTTTAATTTTTTCGCAAATACTACAACTATAGGAATTGATCCGCCTTCACGCATAAAGACTGTCTTCTTTCCAAAAACTTCCGATAATGCTTTTGCTGCTGCCTTAGTGGCTTTATCATCAAGAGAAGTTGCAATAGGGTATGCACCGTGAAGATCCTGAATATTTAGAGTCACTGTTTTTGGTGCAATCTTTTTTATGTAAGATGTAAATAGTTTTGATATCTTAATCGGGTCCTGATTTGGAACGAGTCTCATACTTATTTTTGCAGTTGCTTTTGAAGGCAGAACTGTTTTTGCGCCTTTACCCGTGAACCCCCCAAAAATTCCGTTACAATCAAGTGTTGGCCTTGCCCATAAACG